>DAOVFR010000097.1 GCA_030672805.1 Candidatus Krumholzibacteriota bacterium | reverse complement strand
CAGATCGAGATCGCCGCCTCTCACTACGAGAAGCATCTCGGCAGAAGGCCCCGCGGGATCTGGCTGCCCGAATGCGGCTACGCGCCCGGCATCGACGAAATCCTGAAGGACGCCGGCATAGACTACTTCTTCACCGACACGCACGGGATCCTGTTCGGAACGCCGCGGCCGAGGTACGGCATCTTCGCGCCGGTCTACTGCCCGTCGGCCGTCGCCGCCTTCGGGCGCGACATGGAATCGTCGAAGCAGGTCTGGAGCGCGCAGGAAGGGTACCCGGGCGACTCCGTGTACCGTGACTTCTACCGTGACGTCGGGTTCGACCTCGACTACGACTACATACGCCCCTTCCTGCACGGCGACGGCAACCGTATCAACCTGGGCATGAAGTATTACCGGATAACGGGAAATACCGACCGGAAGGAACCGTACCGCCCCGCGCAGGCCCGCGAGAAGGCGGCCGTGCACGCGGGCAACTTCATGTTCAACCGCGAGAAGCAGCTCGAGTACCTGCACGATTTTCTCGGCATCAAGCCGATCATCATCTCGCCGTACGACGCCGAGCTCTTCGGCCACTGGTGGTACGAGGGCCCCGACTGGATAGAGTTCATCCTGCGCAAGGTCTGCTTCGACCAGGAAACGATCAGCCTGATCACACCGAGCGAATATCTCGAGCTCTATCCGAAACTCCAGGTCATCGAGCCGTCTATGTCCTCGTGGGGCTACAAGGGATACAACGAGGTGTGGCTCGAGGGCAGCAACGACTGGATTTACCCGCACCTGCATATCATGGCCGACCGGATGGTCGAGCTTGCTGAGCGTTTCCCGGACGCAGACGGCCTGCTCCGGCGGGCTCTAAACCAGGCTGCGCGCGAGCTGCTGCTCGCCCAAAGCAGCGACTGGGCTTTCATCATGAAGACGGGCACGATGATCGAGTACGCCCACAAGAGAACAAAGGATCACATCGCCCGGTTCGACAGGCTGTACCAGGACACCCTGTCAATGCGCATCAACGAACAGTGGTTGAAAGAAGTGGAAAGCCGCGATAATATCTTCCCGGACATCGACTACAGCGTATACCGGGAAACGGGCTGATCAGCCGACGCTTTTGCCAAATACCGGACCAGCAATGAAACAGACGAAGACCGGGCACAATCTTATCATCCACGGGCACTTCTACCAGCCGCCGAGAGAGAACCCGTGGACCGGGAGAATCGACCACCAGAAGAGCGCGGCGCCCTACCATGACTGGAACGAGCGGATCACGCGGGAATGCTACCTTCCCAACACGTGTTCAAGGCGCCTCGACGAGTACGGCCGCATCATCAAGCTCCTCAATAACTACGAGTGGATCAGCTTCAACTTCGGCCCGACACTGCTCTCATGGCTCGAAGAGAAACATCCCGGTGTCTATTCCAGGATTCTCGATGCCGATCGCGCCAGCTCGGCACGTTTTGGCGGTCACGGGAACGCGATTGCCCAAGTATACAACCATATTATCATGCCGCTCGCGAGCAGGCGCGACCAGGAGACGCAGATCAGATGGGGCGTTCGCGATTTCGAGAAACGCTTCGGCCGCGCGCCGGAAGGGATCTGGCTCGCTGAGACGGCCATCAACGACACGACACTCGAGATCCTCATCGCTTCCGGGTTCCGCTTTACCATCCTCTCCCCGCACCAGGCTAAAGCGGTACGTACTATCGGAGGCGGCAAGAAGTGGAACGACGTCAGCGACGGCACGATACCTACGGGGGCCCCATACAGGTGCTTCGCTCCGGGAAGAAAGGGAAAGCGGAACAAGGACCGCTGGATAGATGTCTTTTTCTATGACGCCGATCTTTCGACGGATATCAGCTTCAACCATCTCCTGAGAAACGGCGACAAGTTCGCCGAGACGATCATGGCCGCCTATCCGCGGACCGGGGGCGACCTCGTCACCATCGCCACGGATGGCGAGATCTACGGGCACCACGAACCATTCGCCGATATGGCGCTTTCCTACCTCATCGACAAGGCGGCCGGCAGGCAAGGCATCAAGATGACGAACTGCGCCGCGTACCTTTCCGGACACGATGTGAAGCGGGAGGTGCGTCTGAAACCCGGTCCGAACGGCGAGGGAACGGCATGGTCCTGCTCGCACGGCGTCGGCCGCTGGAAAGAGAACTGCGGGTGCAGCATCGGTTCGGGGAAGGGCTGGACACAGGAGTGGAGAAAACCGCTCCGTGCCGGGCTCGACGCGCTGCGCAACGTGCTCGCGCAATTGTTCGAGAAGGAAGCCGGCCTCTTCTTCACCGATCCGTGGAAGGTGCGCGACGACTATATCGGGCTGATCCTCGAGCGCACAACCCGGGAAACGGAACGCTTCATAGCGGACATGTCCTGCAAGCCCCTCTCGACAGGCGAACGGACACGGGCGCTGCAGCTTCTTGAATCACAGCGGAACGCGCTTCTGATGTACACCTCGTGCGGGTGGTTTTTCGATGACATCTCCGGCATCGAGACGGAGCAGATCATGAAATACGCGGGGCGGTCGGTCGAGCTCGCCGGCCGGCCACACGAAATCGGTCCCGAGAAGTTCCTGCTCAAACACCTGAAAACCGCCAAGAGCAATATCCCGGGTCGCGGGACGGGGTTGGACATGTACAGAACGGCGGAAAAGGAATCCAGGATCGATCTTCGGACCGTTGTCGCCCTTCACGTCATTTTCCTGCACCTGTTCGGGGAAGAAGAGTCTTCGAACGTTTTCATGTACGAATTCAGCCGGATCGACGATGCCTCACGCGGCACGGTCACAAACTCGCTGCGAACCGGTGCCGTAGAAGCCACATCGTGTCTCACGCTCGAGTCGTACAAGTACCAGTACCCGCTCATCATCGAGAACAACGCACGGCTCCGCTGCTTCGTGAAACCGATTACCGGCGCGGATGACCTCGTGGAAGCGAAAGCGGCATTCACAGCCATCGATCCCGATACCGATATCGCAGCAGCGGTGAAACTGGCTTCACATTATTTCGCGGATCACGAAGTGCCGCTCGACGGCCTGTTCAGGGAAGACAGTGAAAGAATATACGAAGTTCTCTGCGAGCGGCAGCTCGATCTGCTCGAAGACTACTACGTGAATCTCTTCGAACTAAACAAGGACCTGCTGCACCTCCTCAACACTGCCAATATCGCCGCCCACCCCGGGCTCCTCCTGCCGGCCCAGGTCCTGCTCGCGAAGCGTCTCGTACGCGAGCTTGAGAAGTGGGAACGTTCCCTCGAGCCAGGCAGGTTCGGGGGAATACAACGGGTAATCGACGATGCCGCTCACTACGGCGTGCCGATCGATAAAACGCTTGCAGCCGATCCGATCGGAGACCTGATATTCGAGCAGACATGCCTCCTCGAGAAGAGACTTGACGCCGGCGCCATCGACGCGCTTCTGAAGTTCATCGAGCTGAGCGACAGGCTCGGTATCGACATCCCCCAGCATGAGATCCAGAACGGGATCTTCACGATCCTCGAGTCCGCGGTGAAACCCTGGCTGGAGCGGGCGGGGATAAAAGGACGGAAAACGGCGGTTATGCGCTCCGCCGTCGAACGGTTTCTCTCCCTCGCCGAGCGGTTCAACTTCAACGTCGATTCGCTGAAAGAACAGCTTTCTTCTTTGTAATCGTTCATACTATAATCGGTGCCGATACAGGACATCCGGACACGTTCCGGTCTCGCAAACCGCGCCGCCGCGCAGTCACCGGGATACCATGAAACGATCCGACGCGGAAAAGCGTATAGCCGGTCTCAGGGATGAGATCCACCGTCACGATCACCTTTACTATGTCGAGGCAAAACCGGAGATCTCCGATGCCGGGTATGACGGTCTCAGGAAGGAGCTCGAGCGGCTCGAGGCCGAGCACCCCGATCTCGTCACTCCCGACTCTCCGACAAGGCGCGTGGGAGCCGCTCCGCGAAGCGAACTGCCGAGCATCGCTCACCTTCGGCCCATGTTGAGCCTCGAATCGGCAAACACACCCGGCGAGGCACGGAACTTCGACGGCCGCGTGAAACGCAGCCTCGGGCGCAACGACATCCCATACTCCGTCGAGCCGAAGTTCGACGGCCTTTCCGTGGAGCTCATCTTCGAACACGGTATCCTCAAGAAGGGAACGACAAGAGGCGACGGTTTTAGAGGCGAGGACATCACGCCGAATATCCGCACGGTCGGCGCCGTGCCGCTCAGGCTGCGCGGCGAGGCGCCCGCGCTCGTCGCCGTTCGCGGCGAGGCGCTCATGCCTCTGGGAGATTTCCAGCAGCTTAACCGCTGGATGACGGAGCGGGGTCTTTCCTCGTTTGCCAACCCGCGGAACGCCGCGGCCGGATCGCTCAGGCAGCTCGACTCGCGTATCACCGCCGAGAGACCGCTCACCTTCTTCGCATACGAGATCATGATGATCGATGGAGCCGTGCATCCGCCCACGCACATGGAGGAGCTCGATCTTCTCGCCTCGTGGGGATTCCGCGTCGACCGGCATAAAAAGCGCTGCCGCGACATCGAGGAAGCGATCGCATTCCATGCGTCACTGGCCGGGGAGCGGGACTCGCTGCCGTTCGAGATCGACGGAGTCGTGATCCAGGTCGACTCCACGGCGGACCGTGAAGCCCTCGGCACGCGCACCCGATCGCCCCGCTGGGCCCTTGCGCTCAAGTTCGAACCGCGCCGCGAGGTCACGACCGTCGAGGATATCGTCGTGCAGGTCGGCCGCACGGGAAAGCTCACGCCCGTGGCGCTGCTCAAGCCGGTGGACGTGAGCGGTGTGACGGTGAGCCGCGCCACGCTTCATAACGCCGGCGAGGTGGCGAAAAAGGACATACGCGTCGGCGACCGGGTGCGCATCAAGCGTGCCGGCGACGTTATCCCCGCCGTTGTCGAGCGTATCGACGTCAAGGGGAAGCGGCGCGGCAAAGCGTTCACGATGCCCTCACTCTGCCCCGTCTGCCGCGCGCGCGTGGCCGGGGAGGGAGCCTATCACTTCTGTTCGGGCGGTGTGTCCTGCCCGGCCCAGCTCAAGCGGGGTATCGAGCACTTTGCATCGAGGCATGCCCTCGACATCGAGGGGCTCGGCGGCAAAACGGTCACCCTCCTTGTCGATACCGGGCTCGTGGGAAGCGTCGCCGATCTCTTCAGCCTGACGAGGGACTCGCTCATTTCCCTCGAGCGCTTTGCCGAGAAATCGGCTGACAACCTCGTAACGGCAATCGAGGAGGCAATGAGGATTCCACTCTCCCGTTTTCTGTACGCGCTGGGCATACGGAACGTCGGCGAGCATGTCGCCCGGATTCTGGCCGGGCATTACGGCACGATCGAGAATGTAACGGCCGCGAACGAGGATGAACTGGTCGAAATTCATGAAGTCGGTCCCGAGGTCGCACGCAGCGTCGCCGGGTTCTTCAGGGAAAAGAGGAATATCGAATTGATCGATGAACTGAAGACTCTCGGCGTCGAGATCGTGCCGGAGAAACGCCGCGAGGGACCGCGGCCGTTTGCGGGCAAGACATTCGTCTTCACCGGTATGCTGGAGCAGATTACCCGTGACGAGGCGCAGCGGCTCGTCGAATCGCTCGGGGGGCATGCAAGCTCGAGCGTGAGCGTAAAAACCGATTACGTAGTAACCGGAAAAAATCCCGGTTCCAAGGCGGCAAAGGCCCGCGAGCTCGGGGTCGCGATCCTCTCCGAGGCGGAATTCAGAAAACTCGCTGAACGGCCCTGAGACGGCGCCGACCGGACGGACGATTTGACACCGCGCCGCGTATTGACTACATTGAAAGTGAAAGGGAAATACTTCCCCCCATCCCCACCGATCGACACACCGAGCACGCCGCGATTCGCTTTCCAGTACCGGCCGCTTCCGCTCCCCAGCCGCCCGGAACAAGCCCTTCCCCACACGCGGGCATGCGCAATCCCACACGCACCCGCAGGCCGACCTCCCATTCCGCCTCCGGTCACCGGTATCTCAGGTTGTGAAGTGTGGGTTTCAGCCGGAAAGGAGGCATCATGAAACGACTGGTTGTCTTCATCATGGTCATCATGACGTTGCATGTCGCCGACGCTCGTGAGATCGGTTCCCTGTTCGGCATCGTAACCGACAGGGAAACGGGGGCGCCTATCCCGTATGCCAACGTTATTATCGTCGGCACGAAGATGGGCGGCATGACGCTGACCGACGGAACTTTCGTCATCAACGCGGTTCCCGCGGGTGTCTACACAATCAAGGCGATGATGATGAGCTACAGGCCCGTGGAGATCCACGGTGTCGTCGTGGAGGCGGGCATTACGACACGCGTCGATTTTCAGCTCGAGGTGACCATCGTCGCAAAAACGCAGGAGATCGTCGTCGAGGCGGAATTACCACAAATCTTAGTGACAGAGAGCGATGTCTCACACCGGTTATCGGAAAACGAGATCCACAAACTTCCGGTGGATGACGTCGTCGAGGCGCTTGCTCTAAAAAGCGGTATCGTCAAGACCGGTGACCAGCTGCACGTGCGGGGCGGCCGGAGCGGGGCGGCCGTGTTCCAGATCGACGGAACGCCCGCGCACGACCCCTTCGCCCCGAGTACACCCTCGATAGACACTGAGGACGTCATCGCCGCCTGCACCTACCCCCGAAAGAACGCCCGCCTTGCGGCGCTGTCTCATATGATGCGAAGTTACCATCCCTCGCTCAGGGCGTACTACCACCACAACACCGAGGAATACGAAGCGATCGACGAGAACAGGTTCCTGGAGGCTCTCGAAACACCCCTTTCCACATTCTCGATCGACGTCGATGCCGCTTCCTACGCCATAGCGAGAAGGTTCATGGAGGAGAATTACCTGCCGCCCAGGGACGCGGTGAGGATCGAGGAGTTTATAAACTACTTCGCTTACTCCTATCCCGAACCCGTCGATGATGTGCCGTTCTCGATCCACATCGAATACTCCGGGTGCCCGTGGAACGGAAAGCACAACCTCGTCCTTATCGGTCTGAAAGGGAAAAAGCCGCCGGTTGAGGAGCGGGTACCGAGCAACCTCGTCTTTCTCATCGACGTCTCCGGCTCGATGGAGCCGCCCGACAAGCTGCCCCTCCTCAAGCGCTCGTACCTGCTGCTTACCGACCGGCTGAAAGACAACGATATCGTATCGATCGTCGTCTATTCCGACGTCGCAAGTCTGCATCTTCGGGCTACGTCGGGCTCCGACAGGGAAAAAATACGTAAGGCGATCCTAGCCCTCTGCGCAGGCGGATCGACGGCGGGGGCGAACGGGCTGAGCCTCGCGTACAAGGTTGCGAGCGAGACATTCATCCACGGCGGCAATAACCGCGTTGTGCTTGCCACGGACGGCGACTTCAACATAGGTGTCTCCAGCACATCCGAGCTGGTAAGGCTCATAGAGAAGAAGCGGGAAGATGGAATCTTCCTCTCGATCCTCGGCTTCGGCTCGGGCAACTACAAGGATCACCGTCTCGAGTCGATCGCCGACAGGGGAAACGGCAACTATAACTACATCGACGACATCCTCGAGGCGCATCGGGTTCTCGTCGAGGAGCTCGGCGCGACACTCTACACGATCGCCAAGGACGTGAAGATCCAGGTAGAGTTCAACCCTGCCATGATCGGTTCCTACAGGCTTATCGGGTACGAGAACCGAAAGCTCCCGAAGGAGGATTTCACCGATGACGTGAAGGACGCCGGCGAAATCGGAGCCGGCCATACCGTCACCGCGCTGTACGAGGTTGTGCCCGTGGACAACGATGCGGTCAGGACCGTTTATGAGCTCAACTACCAGGAGACGAGAATCAAGAGGTCGGCCGGAAACTCCGGCGAGATCCTAACGGTCAGTGTCCGGTACAAGGAACCGGACGGTGACGAGAGCAAGCTGATCACCACCGAGCTGTGCGGGAGCCCGGTCAGCTTGAAGAAGGCGTCCGATGACTTCAGGTTCTCCGCTGCCGTCGCGATGTTCGCGATGATCCTGCGGGACTCCCGGTACACGGGGGAGGCAACATTCAAGAAGGCGTTCGACCTGGCAAAATCGGCGAAAGGCGACGATCCGTACGAGCGCAGGTCCGAATTCGTCCGTCTCGTGAAGCGGGCGAAAGTGCTGCGAAAACTTGATAAATAACAGAGGTGCCCGGATATCTCTGTTCAGATTTTCTTTTCCAGGTGAGATTCGACGATCTGTGGTTTTCCCGAGGGGCTCGGATCTATTTGCTGAACCTCCCTGAATTCTATTTCAAAAGGTTCATCAATATAGTCGATTATCCGGGCCCTTATTTCCGTCAAGAGACCGGGAGTAAAGTTACTATCCCTGATGTATTCGATAACGATACCATCCAGATCTTTCTGAATCACTTTGAATTGCCTGATTTCCGGTATATGTTCGAAAATAGCCGTAAAAAAATGCACTATCATGAATTTGCCTGTTCTCGTCCTGACAATATCG
>DAOVFR010000062.1 GCA_030672805.1 Candidatus Krumholzibacteriota bacterium | reverse complement strand
CCAGTTCGCCCGCAGGAAGTCGCTGATACCCATCACGATCCTGGTAGGCATGGGCAGCGTGCCGCCGAAGTCGGTGAACATCTTGGCGAATGTGGGGATGATGAACATCAGCATGAAGATCGTCGCGCCCATTGCAACGGTGAAGACGACCGTCGGGTAGGTCATCGCTCCCTTGATTTTCCTGAGCAGGGCATCAGCCTTTTCGAGGTACACGGCAAGCCTGTTCAGGATCACGTCGAGAATACCTCCCGCCTCTCCGGCCTCGACCATGTTCACGTAGAGGTCCGAGAAGCATTTGTGCTTCTTCAGCGCCTCGGCGAGTGTCGATCCCGATTCGACGTCACCCATCACCTCGCTCACGATCTTCTTGAACACGGGTTTGTCCATCTGGCTCGATAGGATATCGAGGCACTGGACCATCGGGAGACCGGCGTTGATCATCGTGGCGAACTGGCGCGTGAAGACACCCAGGTCCCTCGTCCTGATCTTGTTTTTTAATCCGAAACTTAAGCCGATATCTTTCGGCTTGTGCCTGACATGGGTGATGATGATCTTGCGTTTACGCAGGTAGTTGATCAACTCCTGCTTGCTTTCGGCCAGATACTCTCCCGAGAGAATATCACCGGTCGGTGTGCGGCCTTTCCAGAGATACGTGGTTGCCATTGCTATCCCCCTTGTAGAACTAGATATCGACGATTCCGGAACGCTCTCCGAGCATCTGTTCGAGCTCTATCGGATCGGAGCTTCTCCGCAGCGCCTCTTCCATCGATATCTGCCTGTTCACGTAGGCCGTGAAGAGGGCCTGGTTCATCGTCTGCATTCCGTATTTATGGCCGGCCTGCATCAGGCCGTATACCTGGTGGATCTTGTCGTCGCGAACCGTCGCCCTGATTGCAGGCGTGCATACCATGACTTCGGCCACGAGCACCCGTCCCCGTCCGGAAACGTGAGGGATGAGCTGCTGCGTGATTACCCCCTCCAGAACGAAGGCGAGCTGTGCACGGACCTGCGCCTGCTGGTTCGGCGGAAACATGTCCACGATCCGGTTGATCGATTCGAAGGTAGAGTTGGTATGCAGCGTTGCAAGCGCAAGATGCCCCGTCTCGGCGATCGTCAGCGCCGCCTGCATCGTCTCGAGGTCTCTCATCTCACCGATGAGAATGACGTCCGGGTCCTGGCGGAGAACGTGCTTGAGCGCCGTGGCGAACGTCTCGGTATCGGCCCGTACCTCACGCTGGTTCACGATGCAATTCTTGTGCTGGTGTATATACTCGATCGGATCCTCTATCGTTATCACATGGGCTTTCCGTTCATTGTTGATCTTGTCTATGAAGCTTGCCAGCGTCGTTGATTTTCCGCTCCCCGTCGGACCGGTGACGAGGATCAATCCCTTCTGCTTGCGCGAGAAGTCATCAACGACCGGCGGCATGCCGAGAGAATTGAAATCGAGAATCTCGAAGGGAATCTGCCGGATGGCGATGCTCGTCACTCCCCGCTGCTGGTACACATTGGACCTGAAACGCGAGAGTCCCTGAACACCGAACGAGAAATCGAGCTCCTTCTCGTTCTCGAAACGCTTCTGCTGTTCCTCGGTGAGCACGCTGTATGCGATCTGCTTGCTGACTTCCGGCGTAATTACGGGATGGCTCGTCTTCTGGATGACCCCGTCTATACGGAGCATCGGGGGAACGCCCGCGGTGATATGGAGATCGCTCGCGTTCTTGTCGATCATCTCCTGAAGCAGATCTCTCAAGTTGGTCATTTGCGCATCATCCCTTCTCTATCAGGACTTCTCCCGCACACCCGCTACTTGTTGGTTGTCTCACGCAGCACTTCCTCGAGCGACGTGGTCCCGATCCTCAGTTTTTCTATGCCGTCGCTCCGTAAAGTGATCATGCCTGCCTTGATTGCCTGATCCCTGATCTCCGTCGACGAGCTGCGATTGAGGATCATATCCCTGATCTCCTCCGAGATCGGCATCACTTCGTATAGACCGAGACGTCCCGAGTATCCCGTATTGCTGCAGCCCGGGCAGCCAACCGCTTCGTACACGGTGAACGGGTCCTCGTTGGGAATGCCGAGCTCTCTCAGCGCTTCGGGGTGAATCTCGGTCTCCTTCTTGCACTTCGTGCAGAGCTTGCGAATGAGCCGCTGGGCGAGAATGATGTTCGTCGAGCTCGCTACGAGAAATGGTTCGACGCCCATGTCGATCATACGGTTGATCGTGCTGGCCGCGTCGTTCGTATGCAGGGTGCTCAGCACGAGGTGCCCGGTGAGCGCGGCCTTCACGGCGATCGACGCCGTCTCGAGATCGCGGATCTCACCGACCATGACGATATTGGGGTCCTGGCGGAGAAATGCTTTCAACGAGGACGCGAATGTCAGTCCGATCTCCTCGTGGACGTTGACCTGGTTGATCCCATCGATGTTGTACTCGACGGGGTCCTCGGCAGTCGTGATGTTATGCTCGGGAAGATTGATCCTGGTGAGCGCCGAGTAGAGGGTCGTCGTTTTACCGCTACCGGTCGGTCCGGTCACAAGCACCATACCGTACGGCGATTCGATGGCCTTGAGGAACTTTTCGAGGGCGGACGGCTGGAAACCGAGCTTGGTAAGGTCTATCTCGAGGTTGCTCTTGTCGAGAATTCGCATAACGATCTTTTCGCCGAATATCGTGGGAAGCGAGCTGACACGGAGATCGATCTTCTTGCTTCCGATCCTGATCTTGATGCGTCCGTCCTGTGGGATGCGCTTCTCGGCGATATCGAGCTCCGCCATGATCTTGAGTCGCGACGTGACCGCTCCCTTCATCTTGTACGGCGGAGACATCATCACGTGAAGCCTGCCGTCAATCCTGAAGCGGACACGGAGAGTTCTCTCGAAAGGCTCAATGTGGATATCGCTGGCGTTCTTGTTCACCGCATCCGAGATCAGCGAGTTTACCAGCTTCACGACCGGTGCGTCCTCGCTCTGTGCCTCTGCAAGTCCGAGATCCTCATCGATATCCTCGACGATCTCGAAGTCCTCCTCCATATCCCTCATCACTTCGGCCAGTGAATCGGCCGAATCGTAGAACCTGTCGATCGCCCTCTTGATCGCATTCTCCGTTGCAACGACGGGCTGGACCTCGAGACCGGTGATGAATTTTATATCGTCGATCGCAAAGATATTATCGGGGTTCGCCATCGCAACGGTGAGCAAGCGTCCCTCGCGCTTGACCGGAACGACCTGGAACTTCGTCGCCACCTCGGCCGGGATCAGTTCTATCGAGTGATCCTCCGCCTCGTGCTCGTCCAGATCCACGGCGGGTACCTGGTATAGCTGCGAGAGAAACTCGGAAAACGCCTTGTCGGATATTGCCCCCGTTTTAACGAGGTTGTACCCGAGACTTCCTCCCGATTGCGTCTGCTCATGAAGTGCAAGGTCCAACTGATCCTTGCTGATCAGACTGGAATCCAGAAGCTGATTGGCGATGTTATCTTTCAAGAAGACCCTCCGCCCGGAATAGTATTCCAGGGGACTTCATGCAATTTACCGACCATCGAACAGAAAACGCCACAATATCCATTCGGCAATTTTTTCACTCTCTTGAATCAAAACAGCGCGTCCGCAATAAATATGCCACCAACCGGTGTCCGCCTTAACCGCCTGCGGCCCAACGAATTTGCAATCAGTAATCCGTATCGGCATCCCGGTTAAACAGCGTGAAGTCCGCTATCCTTCATCTTCGGAATAAGTTGAGTTATAAGGGTATTTGCAGGGCGGACCCTGCACGTCCGGTTGATCTCCCGCAAGATCGGGAGCGCATGGTTTCCGGTGCAGCTTGCAAAGAGACTTGCACAATGCAAGTGGCGTGAACCGGGCCGGTTGAGGTGCGGTCACGCCGTAAATCGTTCACCCGGTGCGCATTTTCTTGCCATGGGGAAATCGTTTGAAAACACGGCGAACGGCGCCCGCCGGGCTCGGGGAAAATCAATCGAAGAGGTTCCAGGCGATCCCTATACGGTAATGCCGCTCCGGCATGCGGAATCCCGGCACCGTTTCGTACCCCGCATCGAAGAGGTTCTTCATCTGGAACCTGAACGTCGCGTCCCCGAGAATCGTCAGAGATACGGAGAGATCATTGACCAGGTACGAGCCCAGCGTGAAGCCTTCCCATGACCGCTTCCCCACCGCCCGGATATCCCACCGCATGGTAATACGCTCCGTTTTCTTGAAGATCGGTCTCCCTATCACGGCACTCCCAAGAAGGCGGTACCGTGGTATCGCGTCCGTCCACCGGCTTCGTTTCCCGAAATACTCGACGCCCACGAGGTAGACGCACTCGAATCCAAGTATACTCCCGTCCATCCGAATTCGCCCCCTCGACCCCACGACGGTGCCTGTCCCTTCCGCCAGGAGCTGTCCGCCGGCAGTCCGGATGATTCGTGAGTTCTCGCGGCGGGTAAAGCATTCGATCGACACCCTGCCAAACAGCCCCGTACCGAGGGACACCTCGTCGGTTACCTCGGGGACGAGTGGGGCGCCCTGCGGATCACACGCTGCTCCCGACGCACCGGCTGCCGCGACCTCGTCGCTGAAGAGCTCGAACGCGGTCGGCACCCTGAACCGTCTCGAGACCATGATGCTCTGGGAGAAGAGGTTCCCGAACGACCGGTACACACCGGCTTCACCTCCAAGGTACCCTCCCGCGACGTTGTGGGACCCGCCGAACAGACCGGCCCGCCACGTCACGGCCCCGCGGCCGGCGCCTCCAACGAACACGCCTCCCTCGACCCGGTAAACCTCGGTATCGAAGTCGACGATCCTCGTGACGCCGAGCGAATCGACGAAGATGCGCTGCGCATTCTCGAACGAGAGCCTCTCGCCCATGACGAACGACCTGAACTCGAGTGCGCCCATCGAACCGGACCAGTTTGACGATCCGCGCAGTATGAGTGCCGAGCGTCTTCCGGAAAGGCTCGACAGCTTGAACGTCCGCTGTGAGAGACGTGCCGTGAACGCGTCCCTACGGTACCTGATACTAGATTCGAACCCGTCCCTCCTGACATCCTCGGTGGGAGACGTGACGGTGCCGACGTAGGTGTCCTCGTAGCTGTGAAACCTGATCATGACCTCGTTTCCCTCGTCCGTCGAGAGCGAGACATCCGACACCACCGATCGGCCGTCGTACTGGCCAAGCTTGACGGACCGGTCAGGCGTGTAGACGACGGCGGCATCCTGCAGGTACTCGTCGTACGCGAGCGCCGCGCTGATGTAATAGGCCGGAGTCGAGAACCACGCCCTCCGGGCCCGCCTGTTGCCCCTTCCATAGGTAAAGTCGACCTTCGTCACGGGACCCTCGAATCCGCCTTCCGCGATAACGAGGTTTATTGCCCCATTCGAGGAAAGATCACCTGTAAGCAGGGGAGAATCACTGTAGATCACCTCGACCCGTTCGAGGCGCGAGAAGGGGACGAAGCGGCCGAGCGATTCGAGCGTGTAGGGATCGCAGAACGGCTCACCGTTCACGAGAAGCGTAACACCCGTGCCGCCGCGGCCGTTCACCGAAAAACCCGATGTCGAACCGTTTGGTCCCGCGCGCCAGTACACGACTCCCGGAAGAAGGTCCAGAAGATCATCGAGCGAGTTGATGTTCTGTTCGACGAGTTCCTCGCGCGTGATGACAAACACTTCGTTCGGAAAGACCAGCGTATCGGGGGAGGCGCCGGTCTGAAGGGCGCAGCGGATCTCCCCGGCGCCCGCGGAGAGGATTAGCCCGGCGATGAGAGCGGGGACCGCAAACCGCGCAACGGCGGCGGCTGCAGCGGCATCACCACGTATCGCCGAAACAGTTCGCACGAGTACCTCCAACGATCCTCCAGGTGACAGGCTGCCCTGCGACCGGTCCGCCGGTGCTGATTCGCGGGCGTAACGCTGCTTACGGGCGAATGTAATGGAGTGTTCATGAACGGGTCAAGCCAAATGTAGAAGGGACCTTACCGTAAGAAAGCCGATCGACGTTTCAATGCGCGCACCGATTCATACGGAGCGCCGATCTCGCCGACGGAGGCGCGCTTGGCTTCCTCGAAGTGGTAATCGGACCCGCCCGTCGCGATCAGTCCGTGACGCTCGACCGCCGCGAGGATATCCCGCTCGACCGTTTTGGAGTGATTCGGATGCCAGACCTCGAGCCCGGCGACACCGGACTCGAGAACCAGATCGAGGAGGCGACGCTTCCGTACCGCGGCGCCCGGATGCGCCCAGACGGCAACGCCCCCCGCATCCCGTATGAGGCGCACGATACAGTCCAGCCCAAGCACGGTCTTCGGGACGTAGGCCGGGCAGCGGAAACCGATATACCGGTTGAATGCTTCCTGGATCCCGGAGACGATGCCCATGTCGAGCATGACCTTGGCGATATGGGGCCTTCCAAGGGTCCCCTTCCCGGCGATCCCGAGGACCCGTTCGAACGGGATGTGCACCCTCCGGTCGGAGAGATTCTCGACCATGCGGCGGGCCCGCTGTAGGCGTGCATCGGCAAGCATCGTCACCTGGACCTGAAGGGGGACATTCTCGTGGTCGAAGCAATACCCGAGGATGTGAAGTTCCTGGTCCTGCTCCCTGACGCTGAACTCGATGCCCGCGAGCGTTTCCACTCCGAACTCCTCTCCCGCGGCGAATGCCTCCGCGACGCCGAGAAGGGTGTCATGATCCGTGATGGAAACAGCTTCCAGGTCCTTCTCCCGTGCCATACCGACAAGCTCCCCGGGCTCGAGCATCCCGTCGGAGTAGCAGGAATGAAGGTGGAGATCGCAGCGGACCATTTTATCATTCATCAGGAAGATACCTAGGAGATCGTGCTGAATTTCTTCATCTTCTCCGCGATGTCGCGGAACGTTACGTCAACGATGTACACTTCTTCGAAATGCTCTCTGGCGCGTTCCTTGTCACCGAGCATCTCGTAGGACAGTCCAAGGTTATAGTGAATACCGAGGCAGTCTTCACCGGCCGCCCTTGCCAGTTTGAGACCTCGCTGGAGCTGCTTCACGGCAAGACGGGGATTCTTCTGGAGCAGGAAACAGTGCCCGATCATTTCTAGGCTCTTGAGCTGCATCTGCTCCGAACGGGCGGCAACCTGGAATTCCTTGATCGCCTCGTTATAGAGAGCCATTTCAAGGTACGCCAGGCCGAGATCGTAGTGACTCTTGTAATCGTCCTCCTCCACGTCACTCGTGATTTCCCCGGCGAGATTCCGACGGCCGCCTTCCGGTGCCTCCGCCTCGAATATTTCCTCGAATCCTTCCGCTTCGGCCCGCACCTGGTCATCAGCGGGGATTCCGGCATCCGCCGCATCGATGCCCGGATCGGAAGGCGGCGGAGTATCTTCGTCCATCGTCGCTATGATCTCGGATTCCTCGAGCGTTTCCCGTACGACGGAGCGTAATTCCTCTTCGGCCGGAGGGAGGGAAACATCCGCTCCTGACCCCTCCACGCCTTTGCCCGCCGCCGGCTGATGTCCGGTATGCCCGGCTGCACCGGTCACCCCGGCCGCCTGCCCCACCCTTTCCACGGTATCGGCGGCGGTCGAAGCGGCGGCCCCGCTTCCGGTTTCAGGTCCGCCCGGGGATGCCGTCGCGGCCTCCGGGGCCGTCGCAGCTTCCGGGGCAATCGCAGCTTCCGGGGCAATCGCAGCTTCCGGGGCAATCGCAGCCTCCGGGGTAGTTGCAGCCCCCGGGGCCATCACGGCCTCATCCTCCACCGCTCCGGCAGTATCTCCGGCGGCACGGTTCCCCTCTCGAGTTCCCGAGGAAGCGATAATGCTATCCAGTTCCTTGATCTCCTCAACCGTTAGCTCGGTCCTGATATCCTCGAGCCTGTTCTTGTGATAACCCGCCTTCGCTTCGTCCCGGTCGCCATCCGAGATCATTACCAGTTTCACCATGAGCCGGGCGGCCATCATCTTCGAACCGATCTGGCTCAGGACATCAGCCGTCAACGTGAGAATATCCTCGTTCCCCGGCACGAGCTCCATGATACGCTCGCACTTTCTCTGAGTATCGGCCACGCCAACCTGTGGATCCGCTGCGATACTCGTCAGGAACTGGGAAAAGTGGCTGATCGCCTCACCGTCAAACTTCTGCTTCGACTTGAGCTCTCCGATCTTGAATATCGTATCGAGTCTGTTCGGAACGACACGCAGGATCTTCTTGCACACGGCGACGGCGTTGTTGTACAGGGCTACCTGCTCGTAGTTGGAAACCGCCTTCTCGAAACTCGACACGGCCTGGATCCGGTCACCGGTCCTCAGGTAGATGTCGCCGAGCTCGTTGTAGAGGTTCGGGTTTCTCGACTCGATGTTGACCAGACGCTTGTATTCCTCGATAGCGCTGCTCAGTTTGTTCTGCCGCAGGTAGGACTGCGCCCTCTGCCGCAAATGACTTGCCTTGCTCACAACCCGACCTCGCTTCTTACCCTGGATCCTTCACGCTCCCAAACAACCTTGCCCTTCTTGATCACCATGAGAGCATGGTTCAAGCCCGCACGTGAAGGCAGTTCACGGTAATCTTCCACGTCATAGACTATTATATCGGCTTTTTTTCCGATTTCTATAGAGCCGAGTTCTCTATTCATACCAATTGCGAATGCCGCGTTGTACGTTGCGGCGTTCACCGCTTCGGCCGGCGTCATCCGCATTTGCGAACACGCGATCGAGATTGTGAGCGGCATCGAGCTCGAGGGCGCGCTCCCCGGATTGAAGTCGGTGGCGAGCGCGACTGCGGCACCGGCGTCGATCAATTCTCGCGCGGGTGCGAACGTCCTCGATGCAAGACCGAACGATGTTCCGGGAAGAAGAACTGCAACCGTGTCACTGTTACCCAGCCGCCTGATGCCTTCCTTCGAGATACGTATCAGGTGCTCCGCTGATATCGCCCCGAGCTCGGCGGCGAGCTCGGCCCCGCCGAGATACGTGATCTCGTCCGCGTGTATCTTGAGTCCGAATCGGTGTTTTCTCCCCGCCTCGAGTATCGCCCTTGTCTCCCCTAGGTCGAACACACCTTCCTCGCAGAAGACATCGATGAACCGTGCGAGCCCGGCCTTCGCAACAGCAGGTATCATCTCATCTATGACAGCTTTCACGTACACGGCGCCGTCGGCGTACCCGGGCGGCTTCTGATGAGCGCCCATGAATGTCGGCACGACGTCGAGCGGCGTCTCGTCTCCCAGTCTGGCAATCACACGAAGCATCTTCAACTCGGTTTCGAGGTCAAGGCCATAACCGCTTTTTATTTCGACTGTTGTCGTTCCATGCTCGAGCATTCTGAGGAGGCGTCTGCGACTGATCTCGAACAGCTTCTCCTCATCCATCTCCCTCACTTCACGGACGGTCCTCTTTATACCTCCGCCCCTACGCTCGATCTCGAGGTAGCTGTCACCACGAATCCGCGCCTCGTACTCATCCGCCCTGTACCTTGAAAAAACTGCATGCGTATGGGGATCGACCCATCCCGGAAGGACTACCCGCCCGCCTGCATCGATTTCCCTCGCAATCGATGCACCGCCCAATGCGTCGCTGACCTCGCCGTCGGTGCCGGCGGCAAGTACCTTACCATCGGCAACGGCAATGGAAGCACCACGAACGAGGCCGGGATCGGACAGACCCTCGCCTCGCTTCAGCTCCCCCGAAGGGCCGCGGCATGTGAGCAACTGACCGGCGCCACGAAGCAATAGATCAATGACCTCGGGCAAGCGCCACTCCTTGCAGAATGAAACGACCAGCCTGGTTAACCCAAGCAAAATGCATTTATTATCAACGCAAAAGGCTACTCCGGAATCCTCAAATCCCGCACCCTGCCGGAGGCGGGCCTATCTATGAAAGCATCGGGATATGAAGTCCTGCATCTTTCGCCTTTTCAACGGCTATCTCATAGCCGGCATCGACATGTCTTGCAATCCCTGTGCCAGGGTCACAACGCAGGCAGCGGGCAAGTCTTTCACTCCCTTTCGCCGTACCGTCGGCCACGACGGCGAGCCCCGCGTGGATCGAAAGTCCCATACCCACACCGCCGCCGTGGTGCACCGAAACCCAGGCCGCGCCGCAGACGGCGTTGAGCAACGCATTCAGAATCGGCCAGTCGGCCACCGCGTCACTGCCGTCCTTCATCCCCTCGGTCTCGCGGAACGGCGAGGCAACCGAGCCGCTGTCGAGATGGTCCCTGCCGATCACGATCGGAGCTTCGATCTCGCCTTTGTGTACGAGTTCGTTCAGTGCCAGGCCGAACGTCTCCCGCTCCCCGTACGACAGCCAGCAGATCCGTGACGGCAGACCCTGGAAAACAACCTTCTCGCGCGCCATCCGTATCCACCTGCAGAGCGATTCGTTCCCGGGGAAAAGCTCCATTATGAGATCGTCCGTCCGGTAGATATCCTCCTTCTTCCCCGAGAGGGCAATCCACCGGAAGGGACCCCTGCCAATACAGAACTGTGGCCTGATGAAAGCGGGAACGAAACCGGGGAACGAGAAGGCTTCCTCAAGCCCGCCCTTTTCGGCCTGCCCGCGGATATTGTTACCATAATCGAATACGACGGCGCCCTTCTCCTGCAGATCGATCATCGCCCGTGTATGAACGACTATCGATTCGAGTGCCTCCTTGATGTAGCGGTCGGGATCCTTCTTCCGCAGCTCCGCCGCTTCCTTCACGTCGTACCCTCGCGGAATGTAGCCGTTAAGTACATCGTGGGCGCTCGTCTGGTCGGTTAC
>DAOVFR010000317.1 GCA_030672805.1 Candidatus Krumholzibacteriota bacterium | reverse complement strand
TAGTGTTAATCCTTTCCCGGACGTGCCGTGCCGTACCCGGATAGCCGCCTGAAGGGCCGCGGGGCTGATGCCGCCACTAGCGGCGGTCCGGAACATCGCCCTCCAAGTCCCCCCGTTCATGCAGGCTTCCATTCAGCTCATCGACGATTTCGAGAAGCGAGAAGATATCATCGATGTCATAATCCGCCCCGGATACGTTCGTGCCGAAAGTATCGCCGTAACGGGCGAATATCGTCCGGATGCCGAGATCGGACGCACCGACGATATCCCGCTCCGGCCAGTCTCCGACCATTATCGACTCTTCCGGCCGCATTCCGAGCCTGTCGAGCGCCATCTCGAATGGCGCTGGGCTCGGCTTGTACTCTCCCGTGTCCTCGTGTGTGATGATGGTATCGAACATGTGATGGAGCTGCAGGTAGCAGAGCCTGAGCCATGCCTCAAGCCTCGGGGCATCTGATATGACGGCGAGCTTGAGCCCGCGTTTGAGCAGCTCGATGAGAGTCGCCTTGACGTGCGGATACAGGACGAGGGATGCCTCACGGGTGCGCCTGTATCCAACGATCCCGGCGGCGAGCATCTTGTAATCGACACGGCCGATCAGGTTGGTGAGCAGCTTGTTGAACACCCTCTGGTACTCGATCCCCTCCTCCCCGTATATGCTCTCGATCTCGCTGCGGATCCGCTGCGGCGGAAACATGAGGCCGGCGTCGATCATCGCCTGAACCGCTGCATCGATAGAGGATTCTTTCATCCTGAAGAAATCGGTCAACGTGTTGTCGAGATCGAAAATAATCAGTTTTATCATCTGGTCTTTCTCCTTGCCGCCCCCCGGATCGCGCCGATATAATCGCTCCTCATGGAATGGCAGAATGGGCACAACGAACCGGAAGGTTCTTCGCGGGAACCCGCACCCGGCGTATTCGACCGGGTCAATAATTACGTGCTTCTCATTTACGCGCTCGCCTGCTTCTTCATGTACTACTCGACAACGACGCTTTTCATCCTGTACCGGATGCCGGTCCTCTCGCTCATCTTTCCGGGAATTCTCGCCTTCGTACTACCGCTGTTCCTCTTGTCGAGAAGGTTTTCGTTGAGCTTTACCCGGGAGTACAGGCTGAAGGGTCCCGACCTGCACCTCGCTATCCTGACGCTCCTCATCACGGGCAGTTTGATCTTTCCGTCCGACGCCATGTTGCGCGTGATCGAGCGGAGGTGGCCTCCTGGCACCGAGTATATCAATTTCATGGCGTCAATCAAGCCCAAAGGGCTGCTTTCATTTCTCACCATCGCACTCGGCGCCGTGGTGCTCTCGCCGCTCGCCGAGGAACTCATCTTCAGGGGATTCATACAGAGAATATTCCAGCGGAACATGAACGGAACGCTGTCGGTCTTGCTCGCCAGCACGATCTTCGGCCTCTGCCACTTCAACCTTCCTCGCCTCCCGGTGATCATGCTTCTCGGTGTGATCCTCGGTTATCTCTTCTACCGGACGGGCAACCTGCTCTACCCCACGATCGCCCATGCCCTGTACAATCTCGTCTCCCTCGTCGTACTCCAGTACACGCCGGCGGAAGAACTCGGGGCTGTTTCCGACGAACCGCCCCATTACACCTGGGTCGTCCTGTCGATCGCCGCCCTCGCACTCTCGATCTACCTCATCGAGCGCCGCAGCGGCGCTTCCACCACGAAGGAATAGGCGCCCGGGCGGCTCCGCTACGCGCCGACGCTGCTCGGTCTTCTTTCAGCTCTTGTCACTGGATCTGGCGTCAAGATTTGCATTCTTTCACCATTATTTTGAAGGTGGTATTGAATGACCGGAAAGGCAAAGACAACAGAAAATGCAAGGACCATACCGGTTGCAAGGTAGCCCTTTCTGATTTTC
>DAOVFR010000232.1 GCA_030672805.1 Candidatus Krumholzibacteriota bacterium | reverse complement strand
TACGGCAATAAGTTTTTCGTTGTCAGCAGCGTGAAGCCCGATCGAGGGTTCATCGAGAACGTAAAGGGTGTCCACGAGGTTCGCGCCGAGCGATGTTGCGAGATTGATCCTCTGCGCCTCGCCCCCCGAGAGGGTCCTTGTCAACCGATCGAGGGTCAGGTAACCAAGTCCCACATCGATCATGAATCCCAGTCTCGAATGAAGCTCGGCCAGGATGTCCCTCGCAATCGACCGATCCCGTTTCGACAGTGGCGTTCCCGACAACACCGCGATTATTTCCGGCGGTGTCATCCGGGCCACTTCGCTGATCGACAGTCCCCCGAACTTCACATGGTTCGCCTCGGACCTCAACCTCCCCCCCCCGCATGCGCGGCAGGTGGTGAATGCCATGTATTTCCGCGTGTAAAAGCGATTCCCTTTTTTATAGCTCTTCTGTTTCAGCTTTTCGAGGAATTTCAGAACACCTATATAATTCTCGTCTCCTTCGAGCAAAACCATCCTCATATCTTCCGCCAGGTCCCTGTAAGGGACATCAACGGGGATTCCGTTTCGTTCGCAGTGTTCGAGCATCCTGTAGTGAAAGTACGAGAACCGCTCCCTCGACCACGGGTCGATTGCACGCCCTGAGAGAGAACGGCTCCTGTCCGGTACGATGAGATCTTCCGAGAACTCCATCCTGCTGCCGAAGCCGCGGCAATCGGGACAAGCTCCATACGGACTGTTGAACGAGAAAAAGAGCGGCGCTGGATCCGCGAACGCCATCCCGCACGAGTCGCAGGCGAGAGTATGGGTAAACGTGTATCTTTCATCTCCCGAGGCGTCGAGAACCAGGATCGAGCCGGACGATTCCCTGTAGGCCAGTTCGACAGCTTCCGCGATGCGCGTCCGGTTTTCGCTCCGGGCGGCAAGCCGGTCAATCAGAACGAGTATCTTTCGTTCTCCACGGCCCCGCACCTCGTACTCCTCTATCCTGACCGGACCGGTATCCGCCAGCAATCGCGAGTATCCTCTCGATACAAGGTATGCTTTCAACGTCTTCCATCCATCCCTGTCGACCACGCCTGCCGGTTGCACGAGGAATACACGTTTCCCACGGAATCGTTTTACCACTTCAGCGGCGACATTGCTGGGTGAGTGTGCCTTTACCTGCACTCCGCATGCCGGGCATATGGTTTTCCCGACGCGTGCAAACAGAAGGCGAAGATAATCGAATATCTCCGTCGCCGTACCCACTGTCGAACGAGCGCTCGTCACGGTGTTCCTGTGCTGGATCGCGATCGTGGGGCTGATACCGGAAATCGAATCGATATCCGGTCTTTCGAGTTTCTCGATGAACTGGCGGGCGTACGTGGAGAGCGATTCAATGTACCGGCGCTGGCCCTCGGCGTAGATCGTATCGAACGCGAGCGAGGATTTGCCCGACCCGGACACCCCGGTCATAACAATCACGTTCCGTCGGGGCAGCGTGAGATTCACATTCTTGAGGTTATGCTGGCGGGCCCCTACAATCTCGATATTCCCGAATGACATGAATTCCCCTTCAAATATAATCCGTGATTATATCAGGAATTGTAAAGATATTCAATATCGGATACACTATGCCCCCAACCGGGGTGTCGGGGACGGGAAACGGACATTGAAACGGGTACGGCCGGACGGGAGTGAGGCATGAACGTATCGGACGGTGGAATCAGTAAAGAGATCGAAGCGCTTCGACAAACACTGCGCCTGCTGAGAAGCGAGAACGGCTGTTCCTGGGACAGGGAACAGTCTATGGACGACATCATCTCATACCTCA
Source organism: Candidatus Krumholzibacteriota bacterium (assembly GCA_030672805.1). GTDB lineage: Bacteria > Krumholzibacteriota > Krumholzibacteriia > Krumholzibacteriales > Krumholzibacteriaceae > DAOVFR01. The sequence continues at coordinate 2,183 of DAOVFR010000232.1, read as the reverse complement.
TCGATGAATGTTACGAGCTTCTCCGGGCCGAGAAAACGGGTGACCGTGAAGGGATCGAAGAGGAGCTCGGCGACGTCATGCTGATGGTGCTCTTCGTGCATGAACTGCTGCTCGAAGAGCGCGAAACCCCGCTTTCCGAAATCGTTGCAAGTGTTCATCGAAAGATAATCAACCGGCATCCCCACGTGTTCGGTGATGCTCCCGCTCTCAATCGCGAAGAGAGCGTTCTCAGGTGGGAGCAGATCAAGCGAACGGAAAAACGTTCCAGAACCCTGAACGGGATAATGGCATCCGTTTCACCGGACCTTCCCCCGCTGCGGAAGGCGCTGGCTATACAGAAAAAGGCCGCACTGATCGGCTTTGACTGGCCCGATCATCACGGCGCTCTCGAGAAGCTTGGCGAGGAGATAGTGGAGCTCGAACAGGCCGTCTCCGGCGGTGACAGATCGAAAGTGAAAGGAGAGATGGGCGATCTCATTTTCACCGCCGTGAATGCGGCAAGAATGCTCCACGTGGATCCGGAAAACGCACTCGAGATCACATCGAATAAATTCCTCGACCGCTTCCACACGATGGAAAAACTGGCCGAGCGCCGCGGAACGCCGCTTGAGGATATGACACTCGATGAGATGGAATCGCTCTGGCAGGAAAGCAAGGATACATGACAGGCCGCACGGTCCTCGAACATGAATCGGGGAGCGCAAACTCCGCGCCCCCCGATTTCCATACCGCTGTCAGCGTAATCTCAGCACCTAATTCAAACGATGGAACTCTATTCTCCTGTTCTCGGCCCTGCCTGATGCCACCTTGTTGGACGCGACAGGATCGGCCTCACCGTGACCCTTCGCCATGACCCGGTCTGCCATGATACCGGAATTGACGAGATACTGCTTCACCGCCTCGGCGCGTCTCCGTGACAGCTGCAGGTTCGATTCCCAATCACCCACGCTGTCGGTGTAACCGCGGACTTCCACCCTGACTTCGGGGTACGCCATAAGCGACTTTACGACCTGGTCGAGCATCGCGTACGAATCGGGTGTGAGTGCGGCGGATCCGCTCTCGAAGTTAATGCCGCGGAGAATGAATTTCTGCTCGATCGGCCTCTCGTCGGGACAGCCGTCCTCGTCCATGTACCCGTTGAAGGTTTCCGGCTCGTTCGGACATTGATCGTCCTCGTCGAGTATCCCGTCGAGATCATTATCGAGATCCGGGCAGCCGTCCTCGTCCTGGAATCCGTCTAGATCCTCGGGTTTCAACGGACACTTGTCCATATCATCGGGAACACCGTCGTTGTCACTGTCCTGGAGAATATCGGGACAGCCATCGCCGTCCTCGAAGCCGTCGAAGTCCTCCGGTTCGTTCGGGCACCTGTCCTCCACATCAGGGATCCCATCTCCGTCGTTGTCGAGATCCGGGCAGCCGTCCTCGTCCTCGAAGCCGTCAAAGTCTTCGGCGAGGTCGGGGCACCTGTCCTCCACGTCAGGGATCCCATCTCCGTCGTTGTCGAGATCCGGGCAGCCGTCCTCGTCCTCGAAGCCGTCAAAGTCCTCGGGCTCGTCAGGGCACTTGTCAACTTTGTCCTCGATTCCATCCTGATCGGCATCCTGCGGCATGACGAATCCGCCAACCGAGATCCCGAAATAAACGTACCAGTCGGGCGGTGCATTCAGCGGGGGATTATCCTCCGAGTTCAGGTTGAAATCGGCCCCCATGAGAACGCCCACACCGTTGCTTGACGTGACCGATATTCCCGGGGAGATCGTGTATACGTTCTTGTTGATCTCATCGTCAACCGTTTCGCCGAAATCAGCCTTCAGGAATTCATACCATTCGAACTCGACGAAGAGGCTCGCGTTGCCTGCGATGAATTCCGCCGCGGTTGCAAAGCTGAAAACGTCGTTGAAGCTGGCGCTTTTGCCATCGGGAACTGACGGGTATCCCGGCGGGTAGAAACCGCTCGAGTCGGGATTGCCCGCATAGAGGATGCCGTATCCCTCATCCTCGTTCTTGTTGAACGTATAACCCACATTTAAATGGAGCTTCGTCGGGATGAAACTGTCAAGATCGGTTAGATCCACGGTGAAGAGTCCCTTGAGACCGAAATCGACCTTGCCCGTTGTGAAACGGCGTTCCTTGTTGCCTGTAGGGAAGTTCACCGAGCCGAGAACACCGACTTTGAAGTA
>DAOVFR010000264.1 GCA_030672805.1 Candidatus Krumholzibacteriota bacterium | reverse complement strand
GCAGCCCTGTTCCCTGTACAGTCCCCGTTTTTCTATCTCGAGAAGGTGAAAGATTATCGACAGCACGGTATCTCTTTCTATTTCATCGAGTCGATGGGTTCTTCGAATCAGCTCGCTGTCGGATAGCCCCGACAGGGGATTTACTCTTTCTGGCTTCATCATCCCACACCTCCCGTTGAATGGTTGTACAGGCGGCACGGCCGCCGCCTCGAGATGGCGGACGTGTCGCTTTTCACGACGCTGAAAGAGATCAACGTCTTGAGTATTATACCATGTGATTTTGAGGGCTCTATAAACGGCCAGGGAGGCGTGTTCACGGGGCAAGGCGGGAAAAAAGTCAAAAAAAGCGAGAGATGTTCCCAGACGCGACGAGAGCGCGTCTAAGGGCTAAGTATATGTAGTAACAGAGACTTGCCGAAAAAGGCCCCGAAAAACGTGTCAAGGAAAAAATGAAAAAAAGAATAAAAAAATAATTAATTATTCCAGAATTCCCGATGAACAGGATCAGGGAAAAGCTAAACTTGAAGTAAAAAGAACCCGCTAACGTGAGTCTGCGGATCAGGAGAGTCCCAAGGCTGGATAATATTAGAACTCAGGCTAGACAAAATATGAATATCCAGATAACATTTTTTACATATGGTAATTTGTTATCTCAAGGATCTGAGATGAAAGTGGTTTCCCGCCGTCACCCTGCCATTACACCGGCATTTACACCGACAGTCTGCAATTGACAAAGCACCATAAATTCGGTAACCTAGATATCTTGAATTTTACGAGATACGATACGAGTTGATTCTTCCGGTGCATGAAATGGATTCAGGATGATATTTGAGAAGGGAACGGTACAGCTTTACACCGGTAGCGGAAAGGGTAAAACGACGGCCGCGCTTGGGCAGGCGCTCCGTGTGGTCGGTCACGGCGGACGGGTGGTAATGATCCAGTTCATGAAGGGGCGCCTCTACGGGGAGCTGGCCGCAGCGGAGCGAATCGAGGGACTGACGATCGAGCAATACGGGAGGGACGAGTTCGTAGACCCAAAGAATCCCGATCCCATCGACGTCGAGCTTGCCGGGAAGGGATGGGAACGGGCGCTGGAACTGGTGAGAGACGTGGGAATCGATTTGCTGATTCTCGACGAGATCAATGTGGCCGTTTCATTCGGGCTGATCTCTGTGGACCGTGTTATCGAGTTTGCGAAGGCGAAACCCGAAAAACTGGAGTTGGTTCTCACGGGCAGGTACGCCCCGGACGAACTGATCGAGCTTGCTGATACGGTCACCGAGATGCGTGAGATCAGGCACCATTACAAAAGCGGGATTCAATCGCGAAAGGGGATCGAGTACTAGACGGTATGGGTGGCGGATACAATATGAGTGAGCTGCTGGACGGGTTCGAGCAGGGGAAGGTTACGTCGGCGGCAAGACTTATCACGATCCTCGAAAACGGCGGTGACGAGGCGGAAGCCGTCATGGAAGAGATCTTCCCGAAGACAAAAGGCTCGTACCGTATCGGGTTCACCGGCCCTCCGGGAGCGGGTAAGAGCAGTCTTGTCTACGGTCTATCGCTGATTTTCCGCGAGGAGGGAAGGAATATTGGAATCATCGCGGTCGACCCGACGAGTCCGTTCAGCGGTGGAGCGCTGCTCGGCGACAGGATCCGTATGCAGAAGCTCTCCAGCGACCCCGGTGTGTTCGTCAGAAGCCTCGCGAGCAGGGGGAGCCTCGGCGGCATTTCCAACTGCACCGACGAAGTCGCCGACCTGATGGACGCGTTCGGCAAGGATCTCATCCTGATCGAGACGGTCGGCGTGGGGCAGTCGGAGCTCGAGGTGGCCGAGAAGTCGCACACGGTCATCGTTATTCTTGTCCCGGAGTCGGGAGACGGTATACAGGCGATGAAAGCCGGGCTGATGGAAATTGGCGACATTTTCGTTATGAACAAGGCGGATCACCCGAACGCCGAACACGCGGCACGGGATATCGAGGACACCCTGCGCCTGAAGGACGTGGCCGAAGGCGAGTGGAGACCGCCGGTCGTTTTAACCTCGGCGCTCGAGGGAACGGGCCTCGACGATCTCGTCGGGCGAATAGCGGAACACCACGATTACCTGGAGAGCCGCGACATGATACGGGGAATGCGCAAGCGCATGCTGCATTCGCGCGTCAAGGGCGCGTTCATGGACAGGATGGAAAACAGGTTGTGGAATAACTCCGGTATCGGCGGTCTGATGGAGCGGAGGATCGAGGAGGTCTATTCCGGAACGATGTCGCCGTACCAGCTTGTCCGGGAGCTGGAAAAACTGGTCCGTGTCGAATAGCGAGTTGTCTCAAAGAGGTGAAGAGGTCACGATGGGAAACGAAAGAAGGACAGACTACGACAAAGCCCGTGATACGTTCGAAAAAACCTACGAGAAACACCATGTACAGGATATCGATTTTACAACCGTTTCGTCGGAGCCCGTACGGACGGTCTACCTGCCCGGCGATATCGAGAGCCTTGATTATCTGAACGACCTCGGTTTTCCGGGAGAGTACCCCTTTACAAGAGGGGTTTACCCGACGATGTACCGTGGGCGCTTCTGGACGATGCGGCAGTTCTCCGGGTTCGGAACGGCCCGCGATACCAACAGGCGATACCACTACCTCCTCGAGCACGGTCAGACGGGTCTTTCCGTCGCGTTCGATATGCCGACAATAATGGGGTACGATTCGGACCACGAGCGTTCCGAGGGCGAGGTCGGCAGGTGCGGCGTGGCGATCGACAGCCTCAGTGACATGGAGACCCTGTTCGACGGCATCGATCTTTCGAAGATCACGACGTCGATGACGATCAACGCTCCCGCCTCGATCCTTCTCGCGTTCTACCTCTGCACCGGGGAGAGGAAGGGGATCGGTTTCGACAGTATGGGGGGAACGATCCAGAACGATATTCTCAAAGAGTACATTGCCCAGAAGTCGTGGATATTCCCGCCGGAGCCCTCGATGAGGATTATAACCAATATACTGGCATTCTGCACCGATCACGTGCCCCGCTGGAACACGATCAGCATCAGCGGGTATCACATACGCGAGGCCGGTTCGACCGCGGTTCAGGAGCTGGCGTTCACGCTGGCCGACGGGTTCGCGTACGTCGAGGCGGGAATCGCCGCCGGTCTTGACGTCGACTCGTTTGCTCCGCGCCTGTCGTTCTTCTTCAACGCGCATCTCGATTTCTTCGAGGAGATCGCCAAGTTCAGAGCAGCCAGAAGAATGTGGGCCAGGATTATGAGGGATAGATTCAAAGCACAGAATCCACGCTCCTGGTGGAT
>DAOVFR010000319.1 GCA_030672805.1 Candidatus Krumholzibacteriota bacterium | reverse complement strand
TGCGTGTATGTTGTGTTGTTGCTGGCCGTGCCTCCCGTAATGACCGTGAGGGCTTTTTTCCTGGAAAGGCCGACTCATCCGATCGAGGTGAGACGGGCCGGTGTAACGGAGCAGGAGCGGTGGATTTTCGAGTGGATAAGGGAAAACACCGTCATCGAAGCCGTTGTCATGGAGTCAAACGACTATGTCTGGATGCCTGTATATGCTCACCGTAGGTGCTTCTTCCCGCGGGAGTCCGCTATCAGCGTTTTCGGTTTCGGCGGCGAGAAGGTGGAGCGCTACAGGTCGGTCCGGAAAGGCATGTTCTCGCACGATCCGGTGAGCCCTGAAGATCTGGCCTTCCTTGCAGCGAGGGAATTTGATATATTCATTGTCGTATGGAAGGAAGATTTCGAGGCCATGCCGTACCTGAGGTATAAGTTCGACGGTGCCCCGGGGTTGGTCAGAAAGGTTCATGAAAATCCAGGAGCAACCATCTACAGGGCGGGTGGTCTGTAGAACGTTTCAAACATGTGAGGTTGTAACGGCGTGATAAGAGAAAAGATCAAACAGGCAAGGAATATTATGAAGGAAGAGGGCATCGATCTCTGGCTTACCTTTGTTCGTGAAAGCGAGGTAAACACGGACCCCGTCCTCGACCTGATACTCGGCGCAAACTGTACCTGGCAGTCTGCATTCCTCATCCCGGCGGAGGGCCAGGCCGTGGCGATCGTCGGCAGCCTCGACGAGACGCGGATCAACGAGACGGGCGGGTACGAGGTGATCGGGTATACCGAGTCGGTCAAGGACTACCTGCTCGAGCAGCTCGACCTGTTCGGTCCGGGCCGGATCGCGGTCAACTTCTCGGAGAACGACGTGATGGCCGATGGTCTGAGCCACGGCATGTTCATGATTCTCAGGAAGTACCTCGAGGGAACGCGTTTCGCGGATTCCCTGTTGAGCTCGGAGACACTGGTCGCCAAGCTGAGAGGCAGGAAGAGTCCGGAGGAGATACGCAGGATCAGGAAGAGCGTCGAGCTGACCGAGGAGCTCTTCGCTCGGGTCTCGGACATGATGAAACCCGGTATGAGCGAGAAGGATGTGGCCGCTTATCTGCTCGGCGAGGTCGAGAGGGAGGGTGTCGAGTCCGCCTGGGAGATCGAGCACTGCCCGGCCGTGTTCACCGGACCCGATACGGCGGGTGCGCACGCCGGCCCCACCGGCAGGAAGATCGAACCGGGCCACGTCCTGAATATCGATTTCGGTGTGCGGAAGGATATGTACTGTTCGGATCTTCAACGGACCTGGTACTTTCTCCGTGAAGGCGAGACGGAGCCGCCCGAAGAGGTGGTTCGCGCCTTCGAGACGATCCGCGACGCGATCGCGCTTGCGGCGGAGCGTATTCGCCCGGGGATGGAGGGAAGGGAGATCGACGCGCTCGCTCGGAGTTACATCGTTGAACACGGATACGGGGAATATCCACACGCGCTCGGACACCAGATCGGACAGAAGGCGCATGACGGGGGCGGCCTGCTCTGCCCCGAATGGGAACGGTACGGAAACCTTCCCTACCTTAAGATCGAGGAAAACCAGGTTTACACGATAGAGCCGCGGATCACCATCCCCCGGTACGGGATCGCCACGATGGA
>DAOVFR010000010.1 GCA_030672805.1 Candidatus Krumholzibacteriota bacterium | reverse complement strand
ACAGCCGATCTGTGGAGGGTTTCTGCTGGGACTCATCCTCGGGTCGCCGGGTGAGGGGTTGCTCGCCGGCGCGCTTTTCCAGATGCTGTTCCTCGGACATGTAACGCTCAGGGGTGGACGTGCACCGGATCTGCCGCTTGGCGGGATAACGGCTGCGGGACTGTACATACTCGCAAAGCGCGACGGTATCGCATATCCGTCGATGGCGGGTCTGGCGATGTCCGTTTCGATACTGGCCGGGATTATCGTCTCCGTGCTGGGGGGATGGATATACTTTCTCTGGGAAAAATGTTCCCTGGCAATCTATTCGAGAGCGGTGGGGGAGGTCGAGCGGGGAAACCTGCGGCGCGCGGCCGCCCTTCACGTGATGACACTGCCGCTTCATTTTATCCTGGGATTTCTGATCGTCATCGCGGCGCTGCCGGCCGGGCGTTCCATTGCCGGCTTCGCGGCGGAGAGGGTGTCGGTCCACGCCCCGGCGTACCTCGACCGGATCGTCCTGCTTGTACCCTTTATAGGGGTCGGTTCGTTGATCAGGCTGCACATGGCACGGTCCCGGGCGTTCTGGTTCACTGCGGGATTTCTCGTCGCGTACGTGTTCATTCTCGTAAAGGGTTAGGTATGCGAAGGTTTCATGTCGACAGGATCTGGAGATTCTTCCTCCTGCAGAGCTCGCGGAACGAGAAGGCTATTGACGGGCTCGGGTTCTTTTTCGCGTCGCTGCCCCTTATACGGGAACTGTCCATCGGCGGGAAGGAGGCCGTCGATGTCGCGAGGCGCGACATCGGATACTTCAACACACATCCCTTCGTGGCTTCATACGTGGCCGGGGCGATCGAGAACCTCGAGCGGAGGCGCGGGGGTGGAGAGGATATCCCCGGCGAGCAGATCGTCCATATCAAGAACATTCTGTCATCGGTGCTGAATGCAAGGGCCGATTACTTTTTCCAGGTTATTCTTATTCCGCTTGGATTGACAATTGGCAGTATTTCTGCTATTTATACCTCAAGTATCGGTCTGGTGATCTTCCTCGCTCTATATAATTATTACCATTTCCGGCTGCGGGTGGGAGGGTATTTCAAGGGTGTGGAGCTTGGTGAGTGTGTCAGCCGGGAGCTGTTAGCGTATTTTTTCAGGGGACAGGGGTTGTTGAGAGGTTGTGCTGCGTTTGTCTCTGGGGCATTTGCAGCTATAACGGTGGAGCGGGTATACCGGGCGAGTGGAGTGGGGCCCGCGGCGTTCGGTGTTGCTGTGGTCGCAGTGCTGATACTGCTGAGAAAACGGTTCTCGTTGGTGTTCAGCAACATGCTGGTCTTTCTCGCCATGGTTCTATACTTGATCCTCAAGCAATGATGACGGGATCGTTGATGGATGGATGGTTTCTCTTTTCCGCGGAGCAGGATATAATGGTCGATGACCTTGTTACGGTAAGAAACAAGAATGGAATACACCTGAGACTCGCGAGCGAGGTGGTGAAAGCCGCCAACATGTTCAGGTCGAAGATATTCATTTCCAAGGATTCCGAAGAGGTAAATGCGAAGAGCATCCTGGGTGTCGCGGGGCTCGGAGCGGAATTCGGGATGAAACTCAGGATCAGGATCGAGGGCGAGGATGAAAAGGATGCAATCGCCCACCTGGTAAAACTGTTCGATAGCGGTTTTTCAGAGGTGACCGCCGATGGGTGAGACAGGCGCAGGAAAAAAAGAGATAATTTTCAACGGTATTCCGGCCTCTCCCGGGATCTCCTTCGGTGAGGTGTTCGTCGTCAACATCGAGGAACTGCCGATAACGGATGAGAAGATCCATGCGGACCGTGTCGAGGATGAAATCAAGTTGTTCCAGTCCGCCCTCAAGGCGACCGAGATGGAGCTCACAAAGCTTCATTCAAGGCTCCAGGATGAAATGGGGGAGGAGCATGCAAAGATCTTCGATTCACATCTGCTGATACTGACCGACGAGGTGATGGCAAAGGAAACGCTCGATCTGATCAGGAAGAAGCATCTCAATGCATCATTCGCCTTCAGTACGGTTATCGACAAGACGCTCACCATCTTCGAGGACATGAAGGACGAGTACCTGAAGGAGCGGGCAGAGGATATCCGCGATATCAAGAGGCGTCTCATACGTAACCTGCTCGGCCAGAAGGTTGAGGGGCTTGCCAATCTCAGGAAGAAGGCCATCGTGGTGGCACGGAGCCTCACACCCTCCGATACCGCTGCCTTCAAGAAAAAGTACGTGCTCGCTTTCGTGACGGATATCGGGGGAAGCACTTCCCACGCGGCGATCATTGCGCGCTCGCAGGGTATTCCTGCCGTGGTCGGGCTGGAGGATTTCAGCCGTCATGCCAAGCCGTATGACCAGGTGATTGTCGATGGTTTCACCGGACAGGTTGTACTTCACCCGGCCTCCGAGACGGTCAAGCTTTATAAACGCGCCCAGGTCAAATTCCGGGAAATGGAACGGCAGCTCCTCAAACTTAAGGATTACCCGGCGGTTACCCTGGACGGGCACACGATCGAACTTTCGGGCAATATCGAGATCGCCGATGAGGTAGAGGACGTGATCAGCCACGGGGCAAAGGGTGTCGGTCTCTTCAGGACCGAGTACTTCTTCATTGTCCGGGACACACTTCCGAGCGAGGATGAGCAGTACAAATATTACAGCTCCGTGGTCAAGCGTCTCGCGCCCGACCCGGTGATAGTAAGGACGCTCGATATCGGCGGTGACAAGATAGCCAAGTGGGCGGGCGGCGAAAAGGAGGATAATCCGTTCATGGGCTGGCGGGGGATCCGGTTTACCCTGTCGAGAAAAGACATATTCAGAACGCAGCTCAGGGCGATCTACCGGGCCGCCGCGCACGGACGGGTGCGGATCATGTTCCCGATGATCTCGGTGATGGATGAGGTCAGGATGGCACGGAGTATCTGTGCCGAGGTCACCGAGGATCTGAAACGGGAACGGTACAAGATCGGTGAGAACGTCGAAATCGGTATTATGATAGAAACACCGTCGGCTGTTGCGATTGCCGATCGGCTGGGCCGCGAAGTCGATTTTTTCAGCATAGGGACTAACGATCTGATACAGTATGCCCTGGCCGTGGACAGGGGCAACAGAAGAATCTCATACCTTTACGATGCGCTTAACCCGAGTATTCTGCTCATGATCAGGGACACGGTTGCCGCTGCTCACAAGAACGGCATCTGGGTGGGAGTGTGCGGCGAGATGCCCGCGAGCGTGCACGGGGCGCTGGTCCTGATAGGACTCGGGCTGGACGAGTTCAGTGCGATTTCTTACCTTATTCCGGAGATCAAGAAGATCATCCGGTCGGTGACATACGACGAGACGCGGTCACTGGTAAGAAAAGCGCTCAACACGGCGACTGCCGGCGAGGTGCGGCAACTGGTGAACGATTTCATTTATTACAAGCGGCCGGAACTGCGGGAGTTCATTCCGGAGTCTCCGTCCTGAGCGGTTGGTGCGGAGCCGGGTCCCCGAGCCGGTGAGACGCGCTGCCAGGAGTGAGAAATATGAACAGGGAATACGCGGCGAGACATTACCATATCGACGAGAGCCGGATGATCGACAATGTTATGCGCATTCCTGACCAGGTCGGGGAAGCCTGGCGCTTTGCGCAAGATTTCAAACCGTTCGACACATCGGGAATATCTTCCCTGATCATATGCGGGATGGGGGGGTCAGCCGTCGGGGCCCTTCTCCTGAGAGACATTGTCAGGTCAGAGACGAATATTGCCATTCACCTTGTACGTGGATATACGCTGCCTGCGTTCGCCGGTGAAAATACGCCGGTCATCTGTATAAGTTACAGCGGCAACACCGAGGAGGTGCTCTCGGTCTTCCGCGATGCGCGCTCACGGCGCTGCCCCGTTGCGTCCATCACGTCGGGGGGCGCGCTGAGGGAAGAATCAAAAAGAGCGGGAATTCCGTATCTCGAAGTACAGGGTGGTCTTCCGCCCCGGGCGGCCATCGGCTATCTCTTCACGCCGCTTCTGCGCATCGTTTCGAACTGCGGGATCTGCAGCGTATCGGACAAGGAGATCGAGACGGCGGTCCGCAAGACGAGGGAGCTCGCCGCGAAGTACTGCCCGGACGGCGATCCCGCTGATAACACGGCACTCAATCTGGCGAAAAGACTGTATGGCAAGATACCCCTGATCTACAGCGGTGACGGTCTCCTTGCAGGCGTGGCGTATCGCTGGAAGTGCCAGTTCAACGAGAACAGCAAGACGATCGCCTATGCGAATGTGTTTCCGGAACTGGGGCACAACGAAATCATGGGATGGGAATGCACTGGGCGGTTTCGTGATGATCTCTTTCTCATCATGCTGCGTGACAGCGAGAACCACCCGCGGCTTCTTCACAGGATGAACGTAACATACGAAATGCTCGAACCGCTTGCCGGCGGAGCCGTGATGATAGACAGCAAGGGAGCAGGGGGACGCTCCGGGAGGCTCGCACGCCTTTTCTCCGTTCTGATACTCGGGGATTTCGCCAGCGTCTATCTTGCCGTGGAGTATGGAAAGGACCCGACGCCAATTGACAAGATCGAGATGATAAAGAAAAAATTGAGATCGGAGGATCGATGAAAGCAGTGATACCGGTCGCCGGAATCGGGAAGCGTCTCAGGCCGCATACCTTCACCAATCCGAAGGCCCTGCTCAACGTGGCCGGCAAGCCGATACTCGGACACATCGTGGACAGCCTTGTCGGAATGGGTGTCAGCGAACTGATACCGATCATCGGGTACAAGGGCGAATTGATCAGGGAATACCTGACACGGGAGTATGATATCCCGATGCACTTCGTGACCCAGGAAGAGCAGAGGGGCATCGCGCACGCCGTTTCGCTCACACGCGAGTTTGCGGACGGGTCCGAGCTGATCATCATCCTTGGCGACACGATCATCAGGACAGACTTCGGGAAGATACCGGAGACCGGCGATTACGTTCTCGGTGTCAGGGAAGTGAGCGATCCCGGGCGTTTCGGAATATGTGAGGTTGACGGTCACGTTGTCACGAGTATCGTCGAGAAACCCGACGAGCCGAAGAGCAACCTGGCCATCATCGGCCTGTACTACTTCAAGGATTCGGCGCCACTGTACGAGGCGTGCAGCGAGTTAATCGAGAAAAATATAACGACCAAGGGGGAATACCAGATCACCGATGCGCTGCAGCTTATGATCGGCCATGGCACCAGGTTCAGACCGTACGAGATCGACGGGTGGTTCGACTGCGGTAAGATCGAAACGCTTCTCGAAACGAACAGGGTGCTGCTCGACGACATGGGTCTCGAAAACGGCAGCGAGGGCTCGATCATCATTCCTCCCTGTTTCATCGATGAGAACTGCACGATTGTCAACTCGATCATCGGACCGTACGTGTCCGTTGCGAAAGAGTGTGAGGTACGCCATTCGATCATAGAAAACTCGATTCTGAACGAGGGCGGCTGCCTCAAGAACGTCGTTCTCGAGGGAAGCGTCGTCGGCGCCTGCGCCGAGGTAACGGGGCGGAGCAGCAGCTTCAACGTAAGTGACCATTCCCAGATCGATTGCCGTTAGGCATGAAATGAACTTGACTTCAAGCCTGCTTTGTTGAAAGTGTCCGTCCAATAAGAAATGCGATCACCGTGAAACCGGAGGGAATCGAACATGGCTGAAAAGCATTTATTCACGTCGGAATCGGTTACAGAAGGGCATCCGGACAAGGTGGCCGACCAGATATCGGACAGCATCGTTGATGCGATACTCGATGCTGATTCCGGAGGCCGGGTCGCGTGTGAAACGCTCGTGACGACTGGAATGGCTCTTGTCGCCGGCGAGATCCATACCGACGCGTACGTTGATATTCCATCGATAGTCCGCGCCGTGATCAAGGAGATCGGCTATACCGACCCGCAACTCGGATTCGCTTTCGAGACGGCGGCGGTGCTGACGTCGATTGACGAGCAATCGGGGGACATCGCGCTGGGTGTCAACAGGGGTGGCGCCGGAGACCAGGGAATGATGTTCGGTTATGCATGCACGCAGACCGATGTTCTCATGCCGATGCCCATTATCATTGCTCACCGCCTCGTGAAAAGGATGGCCGACGTGAGGAAAGCCGGTGAGATCGAATACCTGAAACCAGACGGAAAATCCCAGGTGACGATCGAGTATGAAGGTGGGACCCCGGTAAGGCTCCATACTATTCTGCTGTCGACACAGCACAGTGATGACATCTCGATCGATACTATCCGGGAAGACCTCCACGAGCAGGTGATCAGGCCCGTTGTTTCCGATTTCGAGGTGGACTCGTCGGATTACCGGGTTCTTGTAAACCCGACGGGAAGATTCGTCCGTGGAGGTCCGATGGCTGACACGGGGTTGACTGGCCGGAAGATAATCGTCGATACGTACGGGGGGTTCGGCAGCCACGGCGGAGGTGCATTCTCCGGCAAGGACCCTTCGAAGGTTGACAGATCGGGGTCGTACGCGGCGAGGCATGTGGCGAAGAATATAGTTGGTGCAGGGCTGGCCGAGGAATGCGAGGTCCAGATCGCGTATGCGATCGGAGTGGCGGAGCCCGTTTCGATCATGATTGACACGCAGGGAACGGGTAAGATCGGTGACGAGCAAATGACCGGGATCGTGAGGGAGCTCTTCGATCTGACCCCCGGGGGGATCATCGAACGGTTCAACCTCCGGCGCGGGATCTATCGCAAGACCGCCGCGTACGGTCACTTCGGCCGTGAGGAGGATGATTTTGCCTGGGAAAAACTCGATTACGCCGATCGGTTGAAATCGAAAGCCTAGGAACATTGTTGTCTGTCATTATCAATATAGAGGAAAGGATGAAATGATGCAGTACGATTGCAAGGATATGGGACTCGCCGAAGCGGGGAAAAGCAGAATTGACTGGGCGGATGAACGGATGCCGGTGCTCCGGATGATACGCGAGCGTTTCTCCAGGGAAAAACCGCTCGACGGCGTTCGCCTGGCTGCCTGTCTGCACGTGACAACCGAAACGGCAAATCTCATGCGGACGCTGAAGGCGGGAGGGGCGGAAGTGGCGCTCTGCGCATCGAATCCCTTGAGCACACAGGATGATGTTGTTGCATCCCTCGTCAAGGATTTCGAGGTTTCGGTATTTGCTATCAATGGAGAGGACAACAAGACGTACTACGAGCATATCAATTCCGTCCTCGACCTCGAACCGCGTATCACGATGGATGACGGGGCGGATTTGGTAAGCACGCTCCACAAGGGACGGCGCGAACTTCTCGATGGAGTGACCGGCGGAACCGAGGAAACGACAACCGGAGTGATCAGACTGCGAAGCATGGAACAGAACGGTGTACTCGCGTATCCCATTGTCGCGGTCAATGACGCCGAGACGAAGCACTTCTTCGATAACAGGTACGGGACCGGCCAGAGCACGATAGACGGGATCCTGCGGGCTACCAACACGCTGCTTGCGGGCTCCAGGGTGGTTATCTTCGGGTACGGCTGGTGCGGCAGGGGCACGGCGATGAGGGCGAGGGGAATGGGGTCGAATGTCATCGTCGTCGAGGTCGAGCCGGTCAAGGCGCTCGAGGCCATCATGGACGGTTTCACCGTAATGGAATCGTTGGAGGCCGCCTCGATCGGTGATATCTTCATCACGCTCACCGGGAACATCTCGGTCATCCGGAAGGAACATTTCGAGAGGATGAAGGATGGGGCAATTGTCGCGAACTCGGGCCACTTCAATGTCGAGATTGATATTCCCGAGCTCGAGAAGATGGCCGAGGGCAAGGCCGCGGTCAGGAAGAGCGTCGAGCAGTACAGGCTGCCCGACGGCAGGAAGATCAATCTTCTCGGAGAGGGCCGTCTTATCAACCTCGCCGCAGCGGAGGGGCACCCGGCGGCGGTCATGGACATGAGCTTTGCCAACCAGGCGCTCTCCGCCGAGTATATCGTCCGTGGCGAATCGTCGCTCGAGAAGAGGGTCTACGCCGTGCCTGCGGAGATCGACCGCGAGATCGCCCGGCTCAAGCTCGAGGCGCTCGGCTGCGTGATAGATGAGCTGACCGAGAAGCAGAAGGAATACCTGGCGAGCTGGGAACACGGAACATAGTATCCCGTGGCTCATGTTCAGTCGAGTATGGAGAATTTCGAGCCGCCTTCGACAACCTGGAATGTTCTCCTGTCCTTTACCGAGACAACGAGTCTGAAGGATCCCTTCCACAGGTTTTCCGTAGCAATGGTGAGCCGCTGCACCTGCCGCCCGCCGAAACCGGATGTCTCGAACCGGGAGCTGATCGCGGGCTGTATATCTTCAAAGACGGGACCCTTCCTGCGCTTTTCCAGCGGAATGATCCTGTACTCGACCGTGTAGAAAGCGAGCCCCGCCTTATCGGTGTCGAGCCCGTAGATCTCGAAGTAGAGATGTACCGGGAACGGCCTCCGGTAAGCGCGGAGGGGGTGAGGGACCACCTGCAGGTTCCCCTTGGCGAATTTCACGTTTTCGGTCGTTTCGCGGATACTGCTCGCGTACTGGATGTCGCTAAGACCGAGTGTTTCCCCGAGCGGGGCGAGTTCGAGGTTGGTACGGTAAACACCCCGGCGCCCCGAGTTCGTGTCGTATGCCTCGATGCCGATCCTGTAGTATCCCGGTTTCAGCGTGAGGATAACCTGCCCGGGCAGGTGGCTTGGACCGATGAATATCTCGCCCCCTTTCTGGGCGGCGTTGATCCTGTCCCCGCCGCGCTCGATCTCCTTCATATTGATGTCCCATGCGACAACCCGAAGGTCGATTCCCGCGCTCAGCACTCCTTCCTTCCTGATGAAGTTGACCTCGCTCGATGGAATCTCGAAGTTGATCTCCGTCCGTATCGTTCCCGGTCCGCCTCTGAACGCGGTGATATCGAACGCAACGGGCAGCAGGTCCTGTTCGATCTCGAAGGAGTAAACAAGTGGCTGCTCCTTCATGAACTTGTAGAAGTTATTGACAGAGCGGTTGTATTTTTCCTGTTCGATGATGGCGATGAGGTCCTTGGGCTGCCTGATGCGGATATCGGAATCTGCAATATAATCGATTTCGTCCGGGTTGAAGGCGACGATGTCCTCAATTTCCTCGAGACTCAGGACCTCGACGGGGAGTATCTCCCTGACGTTACCGCTCCCGGACATGTCGTGTACCGACTTCCACCTGTCCGCATTCTCCCGGCCGGTCCTGCCGAGCGGGTTGATCGCGTAAACGAACTCTCCACTGAGACTGAAATTGTGGAACTCGACGAGCATATCGAGTGATTCGTAGTACCAGATCTCTCCCGGGGGTATCATCCGGTAAAAACCGATGTTGCCGAATGTCTCGATTCGCCTGTTCGGCCAACCGAACCTGATCAGCGTTTCGCCCCGTTTGTCCCAGCCGGGAGCTTTTTTCTTCGAAAAGAGTTTTCTTGCGAGCCTGACCCTTTTCTCGTGCTCGATCCGCCGCTCGTTGGCCTCCGTCGTGGGAGTCGGGTCGAGGTCGATCCAGAACCGCTCGATCCATTCACGGCGCTCCCCGCCGGTTCCGAGGCCGAGGAAATGTTTCTTCTGAAACTGGTTCATTACGTACTGGAGGCCGAAATAGTTGAACCGTTCCTGCGGGGTGAGTTTGCGCAATCTGTCCGTTTCCCCCTCGAAACTTTCTGAAACACTGCGTGTCGGAGCGGAAAGCACGAGGCAGACAACGGAGGCGAGAAGAGCCGCCATCCAAATGCTCGAACGTTTCTCCTGCATCCTGTGTGTCATGACTGTGTCCTGTCCTCCCGGTCGGCGCCGGTAACATTCGTGTCCCGGGGTTATCATCGGTTGGCCCGGTACAGGAGTATTCCCCCCACCATGAAGAAGATGATGTTTCCTATCCAGGCTCCGAGAAGCGGTTCCATGACGCCGCTGTGACCGAGCGCCTGGCCGATCCTGAGGATCCCGTAATAGGTAAAGCTGATGAGCAGGGTCATCCCGAACCCGGTTGCCAGCGATGGCTTGTGCTTGGCCGATGAGAGCGCGATGCCGATCACGGAGAATATCAGGTTGGTGAACGGGAAGCTGAATTTAAAATGAAGATCGACGAGATACTTGTTGACCGGACCGCCGCCCCGCCGCACCTTGTCGATGTACTCCTTCAATTCGGTGAAGTTCATTTCCTCAGGTTCGATCTCCTCCTTTGCAAGGTCATCCGGTTTGTCGGTGAGTGCTCTCATCGGCATCCGGTCGAACGTCGTTATTTTCTCTCCCTCGTCAATGAACTCACGTATCATGCCGTCCAGGAACACCCATTTCTCCCCGTCCCAGAAGGCTTTCTTCGCATCGATCCGCCTGTAGAGCTTCGCGCCGCGGTATTCCTGGATCACCGTATTTATCAGGCTGCTCATGTTCCTGTCATATTTCTCTGCGTAGTAAACCCTGTTGTTTTCACCCTGGTAGTGAAGATTTGTTTTGTAGCGGTGAGAACCCCTCGATTTTTTCTTCTCGATGTTCACAAGCATGATTCGCTCGCATTTCCGGTTTGCGTACGGGATAACGTATTCGCCGAATGCGATCGTGAACAGGCTGATGAGGATAGATGAATAGATGATCGGTGCCGCTATTCTCACCAGCGGCGTGCCGGAAGTGATGAATGCCGTGAGCTCGTTCTGTCTCGAGAGTTTCCCCAGAGAGAAGACGGTCGACAGCAGCACAGAGACCGGCAGGATGAGAATGACGATCCACGGGATCTTGAAGAAATAATAAGATGCGATGTCCGCGATCTCGGCTTTCCGGTCGATATAGGTTTCGATTTCCTCGTTGACGTCGACGGTTATATAAATGACGGAGAAGGCGATCAGGCCAATGGCGAGATTCCGCCAGAACGAGGCAAGGATGTACCTGTCATAGATTTTCACGGTTCCGGTCCGGTTTCCGTGCTGTTTCATTAGCAACTGTAAAGCCAGGATACAATATACCCTACAAGCTGTTGCCGCGCCACCGTTTCAGCAGTTTGAATTTATCCCAGTCTATCGTTCTGGTTTCCCTGACCGTCCCGTAGATCAACAGCGCGGCAGTTACGAAGAGGATTATGTTTGGAAGCCACATGGCAATCCATGGCTCGATGTATTTCCTGTCGGCGAGTTTTTCCCCGCTGATAAGGAATATGTAATAGATCAGGAAGAAGAAGATGCTGAAACCGATCGACATCGTCATTCCCTTCTTACCCGAACGGATCGCGAGCGGGGCTCCCAGCAGGACGAAGATGATGCAGCTGAACGGAATCGAGTATTTCTTGTGTATCTCGACGCCGTACCTGTGGATCTGTGAGATGTTCGACTGGAGGACATTGTTTTCGTTCTCGAGCGTATTGAGAACGAGCTCGGCGGGGCGGTTCCTGCGCGTACTGCTTTTCTTCGGCGTTTTGGGTTCCTGGGGAGGGGGCTTTGCTTCATCATCAGGGGCGGGGTCGGCAAGTTCGGGGAAAACGGTTCCGAGTTTCCTGACCGTATGCTTCACTGCAACCTGGTGCATGTATCCCCTGATCAGCTCCATGCTTTGCTCGATCTCCCGTACCCGTGCCTTCATCATCCCGGAGCTCATCTCGCGGTCGCCCCTGTGTTTTCTATCGCTCCGCTTGAGGGTCCGGTCGGTATCTTTGATGTTCAGCGTGAAATGCTTGAAATGCGTCTTGCGGTAGGTGTTGATATCCCTTGGATCGGGCATCTCGTGAATCTCGCCTTCCTCGAGCTCGAAGCGGAGAACATTCTCTTCCTCCCGGAACGTCATCGTTCCCCGCTCGGCGACAATAGTCGTCGGCATGCCGCCCTTTTTCCTCTCGAAGATCTGGATGTCCTTTATCGTTCCCGTTCGGTCGTCCTTTTCCCTGACCAGTATCGTGTAACCATCGATCGCTTCACTGAAGATGTTTTCTTTGATCTCGAGGGTCGGTTTCATCTTCCCGATATCCATCATGAGATTCATGAGCTTGTGGTTGCTCTCGGGCAGGACCCAGTTCTGGTAATACACGAGAACCATGGTCAGGACAGCCGACGCCGCCACGACCGGCCAGAGCATCCGGTAGAGCGAAATGCCGCTTGCCTTGAGTGCTGTAACTTCGTTCTCTGAGGCGAGTTGCCCGAACGCCATAAGCGTCGCTGGCATCACGGCCATTGGTATAATTAATGCAAACATATGTCCCAGGCTGAGAATAAAAAACTCCAGGACAACGAGGAAAGCAACGCCCTTGCCGATAAAAAGATCGAGATACCTGAATATGAAATCCATGACGAAGATGAAGGTGATTATCGCAAGGCCGAACATGTAAGGGCCAAGATGATTCTTGAGTATGTATCTGTCAAGTATATGCATATTAAACCGTTGCTTGTTCTGATGACACCCGGTGGCCGGCCGGCCGGAACCGGTGTATAGACCCTGCTGCGAATGTTCCGCAGCGAATATGACATAGGTCAGACATCATTGATCCGCGTACCTGCTTCACCCTCGGCACTCGTTGAAAGCGGGTAGGGGAAGGTGTGGGCCCGTGTATCTTTTTGAGGACAGGAAGGGAGCATTCTGTCTCCTTTTTGGGACAAGCTCCACTCCTTTAAACACCGGTCAGGACCGGTCTTGCATAACTTTATGTATGCATGGGCACTGTAGCATATATTTGTAACGGGAGAACAGTATTTTCTCCAACATGGAACGTTTGACGTTCCGGGAAGCGGGACGCTTCGCGATCCCCCGAGCTCGCTGGCCGGTACCGCAGTGCGAAGGAGTCAATTAACGCACGTTCTGTTACGGATGGATGAAGTTGTCTGGTCGAGAGCTCTTTAAAAGGTCGTTACACCTTCTTACGGGGGGAGCATGCCTGCTGACGGTCGCCATTATCGTTCTTGCAGCGCTTCATTCACCCGCCCTCGCCGACAGTCTCAGCATCGACCTGGAGAAGATGCGGGATCTGCTCGAGATCCGTTACAGTATTGCCGAGAAGGGCGAGATTCCGGTCGATTATATCCTTCTCGACGATCAATTCCTCTTCCCGAACTTTCTCCAGGCCAGGTTCGATTTACGGAACGAATTCATCGAGTTCGACGACGAGACGGGCCTCGTTTTCATGTACCGGGTGCCGGGCCATCACCGGTTCCTGAGGAAGGAAGACCGTCACGGCGTCTTCTACGTTTACTCGCCGCGCGACGTATCATCTGACGAGATAGAGGTTTCGGTCAGAACGGTCCGGTCGCACGAGGAACGGGCCAGGAAAACCCAGCTCAAATATATCTGGCGCGAGGAGGTGCGGTACAACCTCCAGCGGGCACGGGAGGACAAGGCAGGCAGGGGACTGCTCTCGTTCGATATACCGGTGAAGCTGCCGAAGCAGATCGAGCGGATCATCGGCAGGGGCGAGGAGACGAACCTGAGCGTCTCGGGGAGCGAGAAGATCACGATCGGTGGGGAGTCGAACTGGTGCTCGAACTGCCCGCAGACCGAGGGGAGGCCGCAGCAGCAGCGGTTTCCCGATCTCGAGATGCAGCAGCAACTCTCGGTCGACCTGCACGGTACGATCGGTGAGAAGATCAACGTGGGGATCCACCATGCAAGCATGGGGGAAGCAATCCAGTCGACGAACAAGGTGCGTATCAACTATACGGGCTTCGACGACGAGATCATCAAGCTCATCGAGATGGGTGACACCGATCTCACGCTGAGCGGAGCCTCGCTCATCAGCTATTCAGGCTCCGCTAAGGGGCTTTTCGGCGTCAAGGCGATGGCACAGGTCGGGCCGCTCGATCTTACCGTTATCGCGAGCAAGGAGGAGGGTGAGACTGCCACCGGCACCTTCACCTCGTCAGGCGGAGCGGCCGGAAGCACGAAGATCACCGACTATAACTATATCAAGCGTCAGTTCTTCTACTTCGAGGTCCCCGACGAAAACTACCAGATCCCCGATGTGCACCCCGTTATCGGCGGTTCGTCAGGGGATGAGGTGGAGGTGT
Source organism: Candidatus Krumholzibacteriota bacterium (assembly GCA_030672805.1). GTDB lineage: Bacteria > Krumholzibacteriota > Krumholzibacteriia > Krumholzibacteriales > Krumholzibacteriaceae > DAOVFR01. The sequence continues at coordinate 8,422 of DAOVFR010000010.1, read as the reverse complement.
TCGTCTCGCTCAGGAGCGATATCAACGAGGAGGCGACCTATGATGACGCGAAGTTCTACGTGAAGGCCTTCACTGAGCCTGACAACGCCGGGCTCGACTTCGACAGTGCCGACTCGACCGTTACGAAGCTGTTCAAGAAGTATATATGGGGCGAGGATTTTGACTATATTCAGTGGCGCGAGGGCGAGGGGGAGGGCGCTATCGTCTACGTCGGGATCAGGCTCTTCCGGCCCCTCGATGACCAGCGGACACTCGCCATCTGCTACAAGAAAGACAATGGAATTGTCATCGGCGATTACAAGAGCGCGTCGAGGGGAAACACCAAGTCGAGCCCGATCAGGGCGGAGCTCATCTGCCCGGAAGATATCAACTTTTTACCCAATGGCCCCCTTTCGTCCACCTGGCGGATGATGTTCCGTAATATCTATTCGCTCGGTATGACGGACATCACCTACGATCAGCTCGAAGTTAAAATCGAGTACTATCGTTCACGCGGGTTCAACCCCGATGTCAACGACTCGTCCGGAGTGACGTACCTGAGACTTTTCGGCCTCGACAGGTACAACGATAACAACGAGCTCGAACCGGACGGTAAGATCGACAATCTTCCGGACGTACTGAATCTCGGTCTCGGCTACATACAGTTTCCGTGGCCGGAGCCGTTCAATCCTCCCTTCTGGTTCATGGAACAATTGCTCGACGAACGTGATCTCGAGAAGAGCGGTTCGCTCGATACGCTCTACGAGTATCTGCAACGCAACCCGTCGATCTATGACTCGGTTTATCCCCACGATATGATCCCTCACGAGTATGACATAGTGATCGAAGGGGCGACAAGCCAGCGCAACTTCCAGCTCAGCGCGTTCGACATCATCGCGGGCAGCGAAGCGGTGGCCGTTGACGGGAGGAAACTGACACGCGGCACCGACTATGACATCGATTACCTCGGCGGGACGGTGACGCTCAAGGGGGAGATCCTGAACGAGATGGGGCCTGAATCCCGCGTCTCGATCGACTACCAGCACAAACCGCTCGTCGGTGGGGGGAAAACCTCGCTCATCGGCATAGGCGGAAATCTCCACCTTTCGGCAAACTCCAGGCTCAATGCGATATTTCTCTACAATTCGGTCGGATCGCCTAAGTACGACCCACGGCTCGGAGAGGAGCCGAGCAGGGTGATGGCAGCCGACATCAACGGGAGTTTCAGATTCACCCCCGGCTGGATGACGTCGCTAGTGAACCTCCTGCCCCGTGTCGACACCGATGTCGAGAGCAACCTCCAGTTCGACGGCGAGATCGCCGTGAGCATGCCCGATCCCAATGTGAAGGGGAGGGCCTTTATCGATGACATGGAAGGGATCGAGGACAGCGACAATATCACGCTCGCCAGGAGTGTCTGGTACGAGTCGAGCCCGCCGATACAGCCGCCCGGCTCGACTATCGAACCCGATACGGGAAACGTTGTGGATAGGAGTTCCTTCTATTGGTACAACCCGAGCCACATCATACAGGGTCATATCTCCGCGAGCAAACGGGACCTCAACCCCGGACTCGACAGGCGGGAGAACGCCACGGTTTCGTCTCTTATTCTGAAGGCCGTCGAACCGGAGGAGGGGAGCTGGTGCGGTGTCATGACCGGGTTCCCCGGCGGTATCGATCTCTCGACGGCCCAGTACCTCGAGATATGGGTAAATGATTATCAGCCCGATTCGCTCCTCCGAAACGGGATACTGCATTTCGACTTCGGCAAGGTCGACGAGGATTTCTGGCAGCCGTGGAAGGGTATCAAGGATGATGAACGGGAGAATCAGCCACCCGATTATACCTGGGACAATACGGACGATACCGGATTCGAGGGTGAGGGGGGAGAATATCCGCGGGGGGATCTCAAGGAATATTACAACGCGGAAAACGAGTTCTTCGAGGGAATCAACGCAAGGAGCAGGAACGGCATTCACGATACCGAGGACCTTGACAAGGACGGGACCCTGAACGAGGTAAACAGTTACTATTCGTTCGCCGTGCAGCTCGACGAGACAGCGATCATCGACGTGCAGCGGGATTACCAGGGCGGCCGGTACACCGATTACTGGAACGAGAGGAATCCGGGGGGCACCTATATCAACACGAACAAGTCCTGGAGAATGTACCGGATCGATCTCTCCAGGGCGGAGATCATCAAGACCTCCCCGATAATGCCCCGGCTCGATCGAATCCAGCACATGAGGATGTGGGTCGAGAATATCGATTTTGTCCAGGGAAGAGAATCCAATCTTGTCCAGATCGCCGGCATCAAGTTCGTGGGCAACAGGTGGGAGTTCGACGGCATCAGGGACCTCGACGGCCGCATAACCAGCATGGATTCGACCAATGTCACGGTCGGTGTCATCAACAACAAGGATTTCGATGATTACGAATCGCCCTACGACGTCGAACTGGAGGAAGGGATCGAGAACAGGGAACAGTCGTTGCTTCTCGAGTTCAGCAACCTGCCCGGCGAGACCGGATTCCGGGTGATGAAGCGGTTTTTCGGTTCCGGTCAGAACTATCAGCAGTATCGCGAGCTGCAATTCTTCATCCAGGGAAACCGGGAGGCGCTCGAGACCGATTTCTACCTGCAGATCGCGTTCGACAGCACGAATTACTACGAGCTCGAGGTGCCGATGAAGAACTACCGCTCCGGAAAGTGGTACCAGGTGAGGATCAGCCTGAGTGATCTCTCGAACCTGAAGATCGGCAATGATGAGAACCTGATCGAGGGTGAGGTCCGCGACGTGATCAATCCGGACAGGAAATACACGGCGAGGATCGTGGGCGACCCGACGCTGTTCCAGGTCCGGTTTCTCTTTGCGGGGCTGCGGAACCGCCATCTCGATACGGTCAGGGGTGGGCGTGTGTTCTTCAATGATATTATCCTTACCAACGTTCGTCGTGACATCGATCATGCCGAGAGGACGAGCTTCCAGGCAAATTTCGGTAACGTCATTTCATTTTCCGGGCAGTGGCAGAGGACCGGTCCCGAGTTCCGGACACTCCGCCAGAAAAAGGGCAGTGGAGTGACGTCAACGAGCCTCAATATGTCGGGAAAGACGGAGGTCAACCATATTATTCCAACGGGGGGATTCAGGCTTCCGTTCTCGGCTGCTTATTCATCGACGAAATCGCTCCCGAAATACATCCCGAACAGTGATATCGAGATCATTGACGGTGCTGTTCAGGACAGCCTGAAGAGCCTCGGCAGGAATTATTCACTGAGCCTTTCGATCGGGAGGAGCGGTTCGAACAACTTCATCATGCGAAACCTGTTCGACAATCTCAAGGCCGGAATGAACTATTCCAAGCGGAGCATGCATTCATCGACCATGAGGGATACTTCGTGGACGAGAAACGCAAACCTGAATTACCAGGTTCACTTCCGCAAGGGAAGGGAGCTCAAGCTGTTCAGGAACGTGAAGTGGCGTTACTGGCTCACCAGTTTTACTTACTCGAGCAACGCATCGCGGAGCTGCCGGCGCAACTATTCATTGAGTGGGGGCGAGTTCGTGCTTCGTCCGGTTGTCAAGAACTCTGGCTGGAACAACGATATCAACGCGATCTACGACCCGTTCAAATCGGTGAAGATCAATTTCGCCATGAAGGAAAGGAGAAACCTCGACCCCGATGTTCTCGGCGGGCACCGGACCGACTATACACAGTCGTTCAACATGCAGTTTCAGCCCGGTCAGAATCTCTTTCTCTTGTCCCTGTTCCATCCGCGGTTTGAATACAGCGCCTACTACCATGAGGACCTGCGACCAAGCATGCGGCAGGGAAACGATCCATTCGGAACGCGTGACGCCAATATGAACAGAAAGATCAATATAACTTTCGATACAGATATCGGGGGGTTTGTCACCCGTTTCGGCCGAATCGTGAATCTCCTCGGCGAGGGTGAAGGGAGTGGTCGACGGAAACGGAAGGGTTCGTCGACGAGCATGGACCGGAAAAGCAGGTTCAAGCAGATGATGGAAGAGAAGCAGAAGCCGAAGTCGAGCGGGAAGGCGGGGAAACAGGAATCGATCTTCGGCGACAAGGAACCTCCTCCACAACAGTCCGCACAGGAGCCGCCCGCACAGAAACCGTTCTCGGACCTGGCGGACAGGGACAGAAAAAAGGTGGGGGAAGGGCTTGGGGTGAAACGGTCGTCCGAGGGAGTTGAGAAACCCGACAGCAGAGAAGAGGAAGAAGAGAAGAAGAAAGAGAAAGGGGTTGGGGAAAAGACCGAAGAGGAAGCGCCGCCCGACTCGGTTGCAGCGGAGCCGTATGATCCCTGGATAATTGTCAAGAAGACGATGCTTCTCATCGGCCGGGTGGATCCCGTCAGAACGTCTATCAATATCAACCGGAACACGAGTTACCAGCGCCTGTATGAACGGGCGGGTTTGGGATATATATTCGGCCTGACCGATGCAGCGAATGCACTGGGACAGTCCGACAGCACCGTTCTTGACGAGCCGTACCGCGCGACGGGAACCTTTGTTATCGACATGAGCTCCGGTATGGCCCTGACATCGAATCTTGATTTAGACATCAGGGCAAACGTCCGGCAAGGCACCCAGGAGATCCAGGGGAGTATTATCAGAACGAGGGATATCACGTGGCCGACCCTCAGCGTCAACTGGACCGGTCTGGAGAAATTCGGTCTCATGAAACGGTTCGTCAAATACAGCAGTCTGACGATGAGGTTCGAGAAAAAGCATTCAAAGGACCGGCGGGGAGAGTCGACGACTTATAGCTTAACCCCGAACTGGAATCTCGAGTGGAAGAACAGGATCTCGACGACCGTTTCGTTCTCGTACAACAGGAAGGATTGGATACAGAGCAGTCAGGAAATGTGGAACCAGACCTGGGCCACCTCTTTCGATACAAAATACAGTTTCGAGGGAACGAGGGGATTCGGGGTGCCGCTTCCGTTCCTGAAGAACAGGAAGATCAAATTTAAAAGCAGGTTGACCACCGCCCTGGGGTTGCAGTATTCTTCAACCTCGAGTTACAAATCACCGCCCGCGAGCACGATTGCCATATCGCCCCGTGCGTCATACAAGTTCAGCAACACGATGACGGGGGCGCTCAGCATGAACTATTCACGATCTTCTGGCGGGATAACGGGTTATATATTTACCAGGATGGGTATCAATATATCGATGGAATTCACTTTCTAGCGTTTCCGGGGGACCAGGCATCAAGACGTATACGCTCGTTCCGCTGTTCTGTGCCGCCCTGGCCGCCGCTGCCCTGTACGGATGCGGGAGCAGTAACGTTCCCTCCTTCGACGCCGACTCGGCATATACCTTCCTTCTCGAACAGTGCCGTATCGGACCGCGGTATCCGGGATCGACGGGGCACCGGCTTGTCCAGCGGTATCTCGTCGGGAAACTGAAAGGTTTCGGTGCAAACGTTTCACTGCAGCCTTTCGAGGGTATCCTCACGACTGGAGATACCCTCTCGCTCGTCAACATTATCGGCAACTACAACAGGGAGTCGCGTCACCGGATACTCCTGGGTGCGCACTATGACACGAGGCCGCGGGCGGACAGGGACCCGGACCCTGCGAACCGGGCACATCCCATTCCCGGCGCGAACGATGGTGCCAGCGGCGTGGCGGTGCTTCTCGAGATCGCCCGGGTCCTCGGCGAGCACCCCCCTCCCATAGGGGTGGATATCGTGTTCTTCGACGGGGAGGACTACGGCGAGGAAGGAATTCCGCAGGATTACATTCTCGGCTCGACATATTTCGCGAACAACCTTCGCGGGTACAGGCCGAGCGCCGTTGTCATCGTCGATATGATCGGTGAGCGGAACACCGAGATCCCCATTGAGGGATATTCAAGGGCTGCCTCGCCTGAGCTGGTCGATGAGATATACTCGATCGCGGAAAAGATGGATGCCGGGTCATTCAGACGGGAGGATGGGCCGGCGATCATTGACGATCACTTTCCCTTTATCCAGGTGGGCATCCCGGCTGTCGATCTGATCGATTTCGACTACGCCTACTGGCATACACTCGAGGATACCCCGGACAAGTGCTCTCCCGGGAGCCTTGGAGACGTGGGGAAAGTTCTGCTTTCGCTGTTATGGGGGCGCGAATAGTGGGGCAATGAAATATTTTACTTGATTTCGGCCTGATATTGAGCTAGACATTGAGTGAGTTTTGGGGCGGGGTCGCCCCATTTATTTTGGTATATTCCCGGAGGGCCCGGCGTGGGGACGGAAGAGCGCCTCGAAGCGCTGGTCAGCTGTGAACTGGAGCATCTCGGCTTCGAGCTCGTGAAACTCGAGACGTCGCTCAGGGGCAGGAAGCAGATCATCAGGATTTTTATCGATAACCCCGATGAGTGTGTGACTCTCGACCACTGCATACAGGTAACGAGGGCCGTGGGGTTTGCCCTCGACGGCGAGGAGGCCGTGCAGGGGCCGTACAACCTGGAGGTATCTTCACCCGGGATGAACAGGCCGCTTGCGACGCCCGATCACTTCAGGCGGTTTCGAGGCAGGGAGGTAAAGATCGTCCATGAACCCGGGAACGGAGAGCGTAAAAAAATCTTCGGGACGATTGTGAACATGTCTGATGGGGCGGTGGCGCTGTCAGTAAATGGTGAAGAGCATAGCATCCCGTTCGACTCGATCATCTCCGCAAACCTGCATGGGGAGAAATGGGACATCCGGGGCGGTAAGAACCGGGTCTGACGATTATCCGGCCTCGCCCGGTCTGGAATGATTTTGACAGTTGCGTGCGCTTGGACTAGAATCCTATGAATATCTGACGGGAGCAAGAAAACATGAACGATGGTTTTATCGAAGCCTTCTCGCAGGTGATTCGCGAGAAGAGGGTCGACAAGAATACACTTATCGAGACCATCAAGGCGAGCCTCGTATCGGCTGCGAAACGCTCGCTTGGCCAGGAGGCGGAGATCGAGGTGAATCTCGACGAGTCGAAAGGTGTTCTTGAAATATGCCGCATCTATAACGTTGTCGAGGAGGTGACCGACGAGGTACGCGAACTTACGCTGGAAAGAGCACGGAAGATCGACGAGGAGGCGGAAACGGGCGCCCAGGTAAAGCAGGCTCTCCCGCTCGAGGAGTTTGGCCGCAACGCCATCCAGACGGCGAAGCAGGTACTGATGCAGAAAGTGCGGGAGGCGGAGCGGGAACGTATCTTCGATGATTACAAGGATAAGGTGAATGTGATCGTGGCCGGCGCGGTCAGGCAGGTGGACAGGGGCAACATACTGGTGAACCTGGGAAGGGCGGAAGCCTATCTTCCCCTCAGGGAGCAGATCCGCAAGGAGCGATACAACCAGGGAGACACGATACGTGCCATCATTCTCGAGGTCGACAAGGAGGCGAAGGGTCCCCTCATCACACTATCGAGGACGAGCGAACAGTTTCTCCGGAAGCTTTTCGAGCAGGAGGTCCCCGAAATATTCGACGGCGATGTCGAGATCAAGAGCATCGCGCGCGAGCCGGGCGGCCGGTCGAAAGTCGCCGTTCATTCCAGGAACGACAAGGTTGACGCGGTAGGGTCGTGTGTCGGTATGAAGGGGTCCCGGGTGCAGGCGGTCGTGAACGAGCTGCACGGGGAAAAGATCGATATCGTGAACTGGAGCGAGATCTCGTCCGAATTGGTTTCGAGGGCCCTGGCACCTGCGAAGGTTTCATCACTGCGGTTCAACGAGGCTAATAACGAGGTGCTCGCGATCGTCGAGGACGACCAGCTGTCGCTCGCAATCGGCAAGGAGGGGCAGAACGTAAGGCTCGCATCGAAACTTACTGGTTGGAAGATCGATCTCATGGCGGCGAGAGAGGCGGAGCGGAGAGATAAACTCGGGCAGAAACTGCAGATGGACATCTCCGAGATGTATGGTGTAACGCCCCGCATGGCCCAGAAACTGAAGAACATCGGCATCCTCACCGTTCAGAAGCTGTACAAGACGCCCACCGAGGAGTTGCTTGCCATCGACGGTATTGGCGGGAAAACGGCCGAAAAGCTGGCGAGCACCGCTGCCGAGACGATGGAGGAGCTGAACAAGGCACTCGAGGAGCTCCTCGTTCGTGAGATAGAAGAATCGGCTGCGGCCGAGAAGCCGCTCTTCGACGAAGAGGTATTAGGCGGCGAAACCGAGGAGAAGAAGGAGGAAGTGGTTCTTACGGAGGAAGAACTCTTTGGGAATCTCGATGATGAGGAGGGTGACGGGGGGGACGTGGACGAGGCACCCGAAGATATGGTGGAGGAAGCGGAAGCCGACGAGAAGCCGGAGGGGGTGGAGGAAGCGGAAGCCGACGAGAAGCCGGCGGGGGTGGCGGACCCGGACGCCGACGAGAAGCCGGAGGGGGAGGCGGACGCGGAAGCCGATGCGGCGCCGGAGGCGGAGGCGGAACCGCC
>DAOVFR010000003.1 GCA_030672805.1 Candidatus Krumholzibacteriota bacterium | reverse complement strand
AAGTGTTGGCTTTGAGAAATACCGATTCGATGGCGCTGGTTCGCGCCTTCTTCCGATCCTCAAAATCCACGTCGAAGCCGAAACTGCTGATTTCCCGGCATAGCGCTTCCCCATAAGTCCCGAGTGAAAAAGCATCGTCAGTCCTAAGAAGCGAAAAATCCAGATCTTCCGAGTATCTGTCCAACCCGTAGAGAAGTCTGAGAGCCGTGCCGCCATAGAAGGCCGCATGCTCGAAAAACTTGCTTCGCCAGAGACCAAGCAGGGCAACATCCTGCAGGATTTCCCTAAGCGCGTTGGTATAATCATCCCGGGTACGACACTCGTAGCGTTCCAGCATGTTGCTAATAGCTTCATGCATCAGAAACCCTCCCCAAGCGCCTAAGGTAGTGCACCAACCTGTTGGTTTTGGCTGAATCATAGACAAGCGCGATCGATTCAAGACGGGACTCATTGAACCGACCCAGGGTCTCCTCATCGATCCGAAGATCATCCAGTAGATATGCTCTGAAGTCGGACATACGGTTGCCGCTGAACCGTTTATCTGTCCAGATCTTGTCCACAAGCGCCTTCTCGGGAGTCGCAATCAGAAACGTGGTCTTGCCTATGGCTTCAAGGATTGCACCCGTTACATATCTAGCTTCGCGCAGCATACGGTAAGAGAAAGGACCGAGAGGTGTCTGAAAGTTGCGGGAGCGCCGTGTCGTGACAGAGGTAACGACCTCGACCCGTTCCGGGATCAGACCATGGTAACTGAGAGCATAGTCCAGGCTGACATAGGATGGGCCATAGATAAGGTTGGCGACCTGCTCCCGGCTGATAGGTTCCCTACGCAAGCCCTCACCGAAACAATACAGTCCCTTCTTGATCCGTATTATGGCACCGCCCGCAAGCAACTTTGTGATCTTGTCGCGTGGCTTGCTATAACCTGATAGGGCATCGGTAAGAACCTGGTAGTCAAAAACCTCCCGAGTTATTTCCCGGCGTATGCGCGTAATCTCTTCCATTCATACTCCACCAGTTTAGAAGCAACTATGTCCATGTGTTATGGACATACTATGCATTATTTGTCGATTGTGTCAAGTATTTTATGTGGACGGCAAATCCCGTAAGGTAAAGAAACCCAACCGACCGTACATCGCCAATCTGATTCGCCCTTGGGACGCACTGTTTGTAAGACAGGCGTTCTGGCAAGCCGAGCTATCCACACAAGCGTGGCACAACAGCCCCCTCAACGCATGGGGAGTAGGATGAGGGCCAGCGCAGCCAGCGCCAGGCCGGCGGTCGAGAGCTTCCCGAGCCGCTCCCTCCAGACGGCGAACCCGAGCAGCGCCGAGCCGAGTATCACGGTGAGGTTCACGAACGGAAAGGCGGTAGATGCCGGTACGCTGCGGAGTGCCTTGAGAATGAATACCGTGCTGAACAGGTTCGGTACGCCGAGCACGAGGCCGAGCAGGAAGGTTGCACGATCGAACGGGATGCGCCGCACGAGAACTACGGTCCACGTACAGAGACAGGCCACCGTGAAGAGTATCGTGGTGAACAGAAAGCGTTCCGTCTCGGGGGAAAGCTCGCGGAACGCCTTGAGCAGGATATCACCGGTTCCCATCACGAGAAACAGGCCGATGATGAGCAACGGGTACCCGCCACCTCCTTCCCTTTGCGAAGCCGAACTCGACAGCCCGCATCCGAAGAGCACGATCGCGACGAGCCCGAGGGCGACCCCCGCCCACTGCATGCTCCCGGGACACTCGCCCCAGATAACCACCGAGGCGGCGATCGGCACTGCCACGCTGAGCCGCATGACGGTGACCGGAACGGCAAGCGGCCCCCTCGCGATCCCTGCCATCAGCAGCAGGAAGCCGAGCACGTAGTCGATGCCGGCGGCCGAGCCTAGCACCAGTGTCGCCGCGCCGGGCCTTGTAAGATGTGCTCCGAAGAGGATGAAGGAAAGAATCGAAGCAGCGATATAATTGGACCCGGCCAGGAGGATGCGGTCGCCGCTCCGTACCTCGTTGACCTTGAGGATCAACGCGATGATAATCGAGCAGCCCGCCGCCGGGAGAAGCCAGATCAATCGCTCTCCTTTATGAACTGTGCAACGAAGTGTCTCGCGGTGAGAGGTTCGCCCGTGACGAGCTCCACGTGCTCGCCCCACGGGGTCGTGTTGCCCGGCCCGTACACGACATCCGTGAAGTAACGGCCGACTTCCTTCCTGCCGTAGAGGTCGACCTCGTCGACGTCTCCCCCAAGAATCTCGCTCATAATGTGATAATGGAACTGGGAAGCGATCAGCTCGCCGAGCATGTAGTTGTGGTAGTAGACGGGGCTCGTTACGATATGGATCTTCGTCGCCCAGTCGGGCTCGTTCCTCCCCTCGGGTCGGCTAACATACTGGTACTTTTCGACGATATCCCACCAGAGTGTGTCGAGATCGCGATCGGGGTCCTTGTACAGCGCCCGTTCGAAATGGAACATCGTCTGGCACCAGCGGGTGAAGATGAGCTGCTTCATCCTGAGGTGTTTCCGGATCCTCGGCGCGAACCGCCGCATCTCGCTCTCGTCGAGACCGAGAGCGTGCTTTATCCAGACCGGATCCTGCGCCAGGCGACCGAAATACATCGCCGACGCCTCGGTCGAGCAGAGGTGCGGGTACTGTCTCAGGAGGAACGGCAGCTCGCTGTCGATGTACTTGTCGTACACACCGTGGCCGAGCTCGTGAAGGATCGTCTCCATCCAATAGTTGTCATTCTTCATGTTGGCAAGGATCCTGATGTCGCCCTCCCGGTCGATATCGGTGCAGAAGGCATGCGGGTTTTTCCCTTCACGCTCGTACAGGTCGCTCCGTTCGAGGATATCGCCGACGGTCATGCCGATGCTCTCGTAGAACCCCCGGGCGATCACAACCGGGTCTTTCCCCCGGTAGTACCCGTCAAAATCGATCCCGTCAGTCTGAGGCGCTTCCTGGAAGTAAGGATCATGGTAATGCCACGGACGAATTTCCTCCGGTTTGATTCCGTACCGCTTCGCGAGCGATGCATCCAGCTGATTCTTGAGCTCGAGGTACGGTTCCCTGGTAAGCTCTTCCAGTTCGGCGAATACACTTTCCAGTTCCTCCTCGTTCTGCTCGGAAAGGATCATCGACATCGTGTAGTAGTTATCGAACCCGTTTTTACGCGCCGCTTCGTTCCGCAGACGAACGAGCTCCATCAGGTCTGTCAGAACAATGCGTCCGACCCCCTTGCTCGCCTCCCAGACCTTCCGCCTCATCCCGCTGTCCGTCTCCTCGCGGAGCACATGGTAGACGTCGTTCGTCGTGTAGCGCTTCCCGTCAACCTCCGCCCTGAAGACCGTGAACCTGTTCTCGACAAGCGTGCCGAGCTCGACGATCTTGCCCAGCAGCAGGGGATCGATCTGGTTTCCCTTGTACCGCAGGTACAGCAGATCGGCGGTCCGCGCAAGACGCCCGTCACCGAACTCGCCCGACTCCCTGATCGATTTCACGTACTCGAAGTCTTCCCTGTCCGTGTAGATCTTTTCGAACTCCAGCGTTAGTTCCGAGTAACGTTTGTAGTCTTCATCGCTTCCGGTCGTGGCCGCTTTCCAGTAGGCAAGCGAACTCCCCTTCTCGAGCGGCGCAACAACAGCCACGTGATCATCGACGAATTTACTGAACTCCATATCGGCATCCTTCGTGCAGGAGACAATTACAGCTATCCAACACCGGCCATTTTATGAACAGCTGCTATTTACTGAAAAAAAGAACCCTAACCGGCCTGATAGCACTTAGAACCGCCAGTGCGGCGAACCACCAGATGCTGACATTCATGATCCGCGGTATGAGCTTGACGATGATAAGGACGACAAACATCGCGGCGAGCTGCACCAGCTTGATATCGAATATACTCAGTCTCTTCACTCTCTCGTTGAAGTAAGCGATTATTCCCATCATGTGCCTCCTTTCCCTGCACGAACACCCCGTGCGGGTTACCTCACCACGGATACTTCTGGATATCAAGGTTGGTGAGCCCCGCAGCGCGTGCATGTTCGACGACCCCCTTGTATTCGTCCCCTGTTATCCTTCGTGAGATCTCCGGATAATCGAACGCCCGGTACATGGGCCGGTACTGAGACATGATATTAACGTAACTTTCCTTCGGAAGATCAGCCGCGATCCAATCGATCACCTTCTTCGACCCCGCCACATCATTCGGCATGACGAGGTGGCGAATCATGAGCCCCCGGTGCACGAGGCCGTCCGCGGCGGGCTTCGCAACGCCGACCTGGCGATGCATCTCGAGAATAGCCGCTCCGGTTACACCGGGATAGCTTTCAGCACCGGACGAATACTTTGCCGCCATCGCACCATCGGCATACTTGAAATCGGGAAGGTAGATATCGACGATGCCGTCGAGGAGCCTGACTATCTCGATACGTTCCCAGCCGCACGTGTTGTACACGATCGGCAGCCTCAGCCCCCGCCGGGCCGCGATATCGATCGCGAGCACGATGTGCGGCGAGTAGTGCGTGGGCGTTACCACGTTGATGTTGTGGCATCCACGTTTCTGGAGGGCGAGCATCATATCGGCGAGCGCGGCGATCGACCGCTGCTCCCCCTCTCCGCCGATGCTTATCTCCCAGTTGATGCAGAAAACACATCTCAGTCCGCAATTGGTGAAAAACACGGTCCCCGAGCCGCCGCTCCCGACAAGCGGACGTTCCTCTCCGAAGTGGGGATGGAACGAGGATATCTCGAGCTGTGAAGACGCCCTGCAGAACCCCTCGTTTCCCTCGAGCCTGTTCACGCGGCACCGCCTCGGGCACAGCTCGCAGCTTTCCATCATTCTCCAGAGACGTTCGCCCCTCTGCTGAAGCTCCCCGCTCCCATGGAGCTTCATGTAAGCCGCCTCGATACCGCGGTCCCGGGGTTCATGTTCCCCGGCGGCATCGCCGCCCCCACGGGGTGCAACACCTTCGCGTTTCCCTGAGCCCGGCCGAACGACCGGCGAACCACCCCCGCTTGCGCCGAACAGGACGGCGCCGGCGCCTGACAGCGCGACGTGAAGCATCGAGCACAGGAACCCTCTTCTAGATTGCCGGTTCGCCGGGGCGGTGTGATGAAAGTAGTGCATGATCAGCGTTCGTCCGCGGTAAGCCGTATCGTTTTCCCGCCGATCTCGACGGCCGTTTTCGAAAACGTCAACTTCCTGATGATCTTTCCATCATCGAAATGCAGGATGTCGACGCCGTACCGGCATTCCGGCTCGCCGTTGTAACCTTCTTCGGTGGAAGGCCAGTCGAGACGCCAGTGGAACAGGGCCTTCTGACCGGTCTCGTCTATAAACGTCTCGATCCCGGTAAAACGGAAATCCCCGTGATGCGCAAACCACTCCGACCATGCCCGGCGGAGCGAGGCCTTGCCGCTGATACGGCCTCCCGCCCAGCTCTCGAACACGACGTCGTCGTGGAACAGATCCATGACCCCGTCGAGGTCATGCTCGTTCCACGCACTGTACCACCTTTCGAGCGCTTTCCCGATCTCGTCTTTCGTGAGCATACCGCAGTCCCGTACGAACAGGCCGGGGCCTTGTCATTTCAAGGAAGTGTAAAACAGCACCGTGGGAGACTCAAGGTGGAAAAAAGCCGCCGGGCGCGATTGTTCACAGAAAAAATCGGCACACTCGATTGTTAGTAAAAGAAGTTGCCGGGCGCGGTTTTACCGGAGATTGCATTTCCAGCTGTTTCATTCACACCGGTCGGCCCGGCAACAAGGCATTCAAGAAGCTTGTTCCGATTCTCCGAATGCCCCCCGTTATGTAAAAAAAGCCGGCTTTCACATTTGTATTTCGGAGGTCCGGCCGGTTTTCTGAATCACTTTTTACCGCTTGGAACGGTCCCGGCTGCCTTACGGGCCTGATTGGAGAAGCACGTTCAAAATTATTCTGGCTGCCCTACGGGTTTGAACGGAGAAGAATGTCAAGACGGGAACGCGCTTCGTCGGCCCACTCGCTGCCGGGATCGAGATCGAGGTAGCGTTTCCACTCCGCCGCCGCCATTTTCTCTTTTCCCATCTTTTCATGTACAACGGCGATCGAGAAGAGCGCCTTGAGGTGCAGCGGGTCGATCGCGAGTGTTTGACGGAAAGAGGCTTCCGCACCAGCGAGGTCTCCCGTGCTGAAGAGGGAATGGCCGAGGGCAAAATGGTATTCGCGGTTTTCCGGATAACTCGAGAGAAGCTCCCCCAGCAGGGCGATCGCCCTGCGCTGGAGGCCCTGTTTCTGATACGAGATGGCGAGGTTGAAACGGGCTTCCTTCATCCCCGTATCGATCCGGAGCGCCTCCTCGAACTTCATGACCGCCTCGGCAAAATTGCCGCTGGAAGCGAGTTCCAGCCCGATGTTATATATCCGGGCCGCTTCCAACCGCTTTTCAAGCGACCTGACGTCATGCCTGGAGAGGGGAATGCGGATCCCGACGCCAACGGGCGGCTGTTCATGTCCCACGAACCCATTATGTGCGGCAACCTCTTCCGCACGGCTCCTGTCACCGTAATAATCCCTGGCGATCGATTCCCACGTCTCCCCGCCGAGCACCCTGTGTGTCACGGTCCTTTCGGTCCTGCGCCCGGGCGTTCCCGGCCTTCTGCCGGCGCACGAGATGACGCAGACGAGACAACAGACAATTATCAGACGATACCGCATTCTTATTCCTTCCGGGATCTTGCAGTGCGTTTCGACCGGGCCGGCTTTCTTCGTACGTCACGCTTCGGCCGCGAGCGCCTGCCCGCAGTTCCTTTACCCGTAACGTTCCCGGCCGTGCCGCGTGTCTCCGCGGACCCCGGCGCCCCGGACGCCGAACACGCCTCCCGGTACACATCGGCTATCGGAACACCCTTCGACCGTGCGAGAGCCCGGCATGATTCGTACTCGGGGGCTGTCCTGATGCTACCATCGCCAAGCCGGGTTTTCTTGACCGCGACCGTGCCGAGCGGCGTTTCGACTTCGCCGTTCCACCGCTCCAGCTCGTCCCGCCCCTCAATGGAGAAACGGACGCCGAGCGTCGTCGTCTCGCGGAAGATCAGGCCGATGATACGGTCACGGAGTTCCGGCTCGCAGAGTACCGTCATCAGGATCCCGGGGCGCCCCTTCTTCATGATGAGCTGCATGAGGAATACATCGAGTGCGCCCGCCTCGAACAGCAGGTCCTGCACGTGCTGGTAGTGCTCTGGATTCATGTCGTCGATGGTAGTCCGTAGAACGGTGACATCGCGGCCTGGCGTGCACAGCTCAGCCTCGATGACACGCAGGATGCCCGGACCCTGCTCCGGCTCTCGTGTGCCCGCAGCGTACACGATCCGCTTCGGTGCGAACGAGACGGTCGACGAAAGCTCCCCGGCAAGTACCTTCATGAGCACCGCACCGGTCGGTGTGACGACCTCACCCTCTTCCGTGCCGAGTCTCACGGTGCGCCCTTTGAGCAGCTCTATCGTTGCGGGCGCCGGAACGGGCATCGTTCCGTGCGCGGTAGACACGGTGCCGCAGCCAAGCCTGAACGGCCTGTGATAGAGCTTCGGATACCCGAGCATCGAGAGGGCAACGACCGCACCGACGATATCGACGATCGAATCGACGGCGCCGACCTCGTGAAAGTGCACCTTCTCGAGCGGAACGCCGTGGATCTTTCCCTCGGCCTCCCCAAGCACGGTGAATATGCGGGAGGCGAGTTCCTTGACCCGCCCGTCGAGTGGGGAGCGCTTTATCATTCCGAGTATCGTCCCCAGATCGCGTGAACGGGTCGCACCGTGGCATTTCACCCTCACACGCCACACTGAAATCCCTCTCCGCTTCACCCTTCCCGCAACGATGCGGAACGGCTCGAGGCGAGGAAGCCTCGCTACCTCACGCTCGACGGCCCTGGGATCGACCCCGAGTGCAAAGAGACAGGCAATGAACATATCACCGCTCAATCCCCCGCCCGAGGGGTCGACTATGAGCGTCCCGGCACGCCTCGTTTCACGTTCAGGCCTGGTCAAAGGCTCATCCTCCTTCCGGCGGGCATTCGCCGCTGTAAATCTTGCCGCAGATGATGGCGGAGGCGAACCCGGCACCGAATCCGTTGTCGATATTCACTACCGTGACACCTCCCGCACAGCTGTTCAGCATCGTGAGAAGCGCCGAGAGACCCCCGAAGCTGGCCCCGTACCCGACGCTCGTGGGAACCGCGATCACCGGTGAATCAGCGATGCCCGCAACGACACTCGCCAGAGCCCCTTCCATTCCGGCGACGACGATGATAACATCCGCGCTCCTGATCTGTTCCCAGCACGAGAGAAGCCTGTGTAAGCCGGCGACACCAACGTCGTAATGACGTTCGACCGCGCACCCGAGATAGTGGGCGGTCAGCGCTGCCTCCTCGGCGACGGTCCTGTCGGACGTTCCACCCGATACCACCGCCACGAGGCCCTTTCGATCGATCCCGGCCTGCTCGACCGCGAACAGCGCTCCCTCCGGATGGTACACCGCCTCGGGAATCTCGAGCGAAACGCCCGAAAAGGTCCCGGCGCTGCACCGCGTGGCAAGCAGGTTGTTTCCCTGGTCGATGATGCCCTTCGCAATCCCGACGATCTGTTCGGGCGTCTTTCCATCGCAGAGAATCACCTCGGCGAATCCCCTGCGCAGGGCCCTGTGGTGGTCGACCTTCGCAAATCCGAGATCTTCGAATGGAAGGACCCTGAGACGCTCGAGCGCCCGGGCCACCGTCATCCGGCCTAGCGCTACCTGCTCGAGCAGCTCTTTCAAGCGAGCTTCTTCCATTTGCGGTTGTTCTCCTCTCTGAGCTCTTGACAGATCCGCATCACCCCGGTGAACGAACTTGCCGTCGTCAAACGGCGCCTGAATGCCTTCATTCCGGGGATACCTCTGAAATACCAGCGGTAGTGCTTTCGCATCTCGAGAACACCGGGGCGTTCCCCCTTCCAGTCTACCGCCATTCGTATATGTCTTTCCAGTATTGCTATTCGTTTCTCGGCCCCGACCCCGGCCCGGGCGGCCCCCTCGATCCTGTTCGTGATGTCCCGGAATATCCACGGACGGCCGAAGGCGCCCCTGCCGATCATCACGATACGGCAGCGCGCCGTCCGGATGAGCCGATCGTAATCATCGGCGTCATTGACATCCCCGTTCCCGATAACGGGGATCGAGAGGGAATCGCCCAGGGCGGCGATATGTCCCCAATCGGCCGTTCCGGAAAAGCCCTGCGTCCGGAAACGCGGGTGAAGCGTCACCGCCGCTGCGCCGGCCTCTTCAAGCACCCTGCCCGCCTCCATGTAGTTTTCCTCCACCCTGCTCCACCCGCTCCTGATCTTTGCCGTGACGGGAAGCGTCACCGCCTCGACCACCCTGCTGCAGATCCGGCCCATCAGGTCGAGGTCTCTCATCAATGCGGCGCCGCCGTTCTTCCGTATAACTTTACGCACGGAACACCCAAAATTGAGATCGATGAAGGCGGGGTTTTCTTCCTCGGCCAACCGGGCGGCATCGGCCATGATGCCGGGATCAGAACCGAAGAGCTGGATGCCGACCGGCCCCTCTCCGGTGAACCTGCCGAGCAGCCGTCTTGTCCTGTCGCCGCCGCGCACGAGGCCATCGGCGCTGACCATCCCGGTATATGCGAAATCGGCCCCGAACTCGAAGCATAGCAGGCGGAAGGGGGCGTCGGTGTACCCCGCCATCGGCGCCAGGCAGACCCGTGACCCGTCAAAAAGCGTCCCGTTGTTCTTCGCGATTGCGCCCATCCGGGCTAACCTCCCAATTGTTTCCCGCGATCACGCCAATAGGAACCTATCCCTCAATTGTTTCCCGCGATCACGACTGCCGGAACCTGCCCCCTTTTAGAGGCTGTGCGGGACGATAAACAGGACCAGGCTCAGAACAAACGCCGTGATCACGCTCCGCGCGAGTCCCCTGGAACCTACCGAGTCCCTTTCCCTTCCCAGCCCGAAGAAACTTCCCCGCACGAGCAGAGCACAGACGATCCAGAAAAGAAACATTACCTGTGTCTTGTTATCCGTGATGTCGAACCCGAACGGGTATCCCTCCCACACTACCCCGAATGCCTGGAAATTGAGAATGAACCCGAGGGGCCAGCCGCCGACGAATGTGAATATCATCGCCCACCTCATCGTGCGGATCGTATCCCTCTCGTTGTCGCCGCGTGCGAGAATCCTGACCGCGGACCAGAAACACTGGATCATGAAGAAAAATGCGCCGAAAAAGAACACGATGTGCATCACGAGCACGATTGTGGATACATGACCCTTATACTTGACCGGGAGGAACCCGCCGTCGCGTGCCGGCACCCTGACCGATTCCCCTCCCGAACCGGTCACAATGATCGAATAGAGCAGGCGCTTCCCCTTGCCGAGATCGGGCAGCAGGGCGGTATACTCGCCGCTCCCAGCGGGAGTCATCGCTATTTCTTCAAGATCCTGCTCCCCACCGGACCTGAAACGAATCATCGCTTCCACTTGCTCCCGGTACGTTACGGTGACGCCGATTTCCGGACACCCCGGTCCCACCTGTTCGGTCACCGTCGTATGGCGAACGGAAAGCTCCCCGTGCACCGATTGAATATCCCTCGGGGTGCCCGTGAAAAGCCTCCTTGCCAGGACGAGAAGTACAAGCGTACATACGATCCCGATAATAATCCTTCTGGCCCGCATACGGCCGGGTCTCCTTTCGAATTACGTATTCGATGGACGGCACTCTGCTCGCCGGGTCGAAACCGTGCGCCATGCGCCCCTGTCACCGGTTGTTCCTGTTCATCATATTACTTGACCGGTAATCACTTTGCAAGAAAGGCATATCGCCCCGGGCGCGGACGCGGACGTTGACGCAGGCAATGACGCGGGCGTTGACGCGGGCCGCGGCGTCCCGTATTGTTACATGGAAAGGGCGCCCCGGCTCGAGCGGCCGGCAGAAAAACAGGCAAATATGAACGAAAACGGAATCGAATTCGAGGAAATTCTGATAGACACAAGAGGCCCCGCGCCGATCCGGGCCGATCTGAGAAGCTGCAGGCCGGAGGCGGTGCTTCCCCTCATCATCATCTGTCACGGTTTTCTCGGCCACAGGCGCTGGGGCTTCTTCAGCCACAGCAGGGGAGCATCGATCGCCATGCTCGTCGCACCCGGGTTCACCCAGGTCCGCTCACTCGTCATCTGGGCCACGCCCTCGCGGCTCGACCGGTACACGGACCGGCGAAAGAAGCAGTGGAAACGGGAAGGCGCCCTCGTCTTCAAGGACCCACAGTCGCCCGTTCCCCTTCGCCTCGATTATTCGTACTACGAGGATATCGAGAGAAACCGCGAGCGGTTCGACCTGCCGGCACTGGCCGCATCGCTCGAAGTGCCGCACCTTATGATCCACGGCGAGCGCGATGCGGCCGTCACCCTGAAAGAAACAAAACGGCTCCTCGCTGCACATCGCAATGGAACGGTAAAACTCGAGGTGCTGAAGGCCTGCGGCCACACATTCGGCGTACGGGATCCGATGCACGGGACAACGCGTCATCTCGAACGGGCCGTCGAACTCACCGAACGGTGGCTTCTCGATACATTGAAAATGGATGAAAAGGAGGATACCCGTTGCGCAAAAGATGGATAATCGCGATCGTCATCGTTGCGGCAGCCGTGCTCGCTTTCTCGCTTACCTTCCACTTCCGCGGGCGCATCGCCAGGCGGGTCTACTTCAGGACGGGCGAGCGGCTCGCCGACAAACTGCCGCCGAAACTCGCCGTGAAGTACTACGAAGAGCTCGGATACACGCTCGACAAGTTCTGGAGCTGCTACGAGTCGGACATCGTTTCACAGAACGACCTGACCGATGTCATGGAACGGATGCGGCGGCTGGAACAGAAGGACGAGGTCACCGACAGGGAGATATTCGATCTCATCGGGTACGTGAGCCGCATATACGTCGACGCGATCCGTGAGTACAACCTGCGCAAGCAAGACGCCGGGGAGGTGCCCTGAGGTCATATTTCCAGGATCAACCTGGTGGTGAGCTCGCGCTCGACGTCACGGAAGTTCTCGAACGGAACGTATCCGATCCCCTCCTGCCTGCAGTGGTCGAGAAGATCCTCCTTCGCCAGGACGAGGTCTGCATACAGGGCAGGACAGCGGTCACTGTAACCGTTGCCGACGTACACGACGTAGAATCCCCGCTTCTCCAACTCCTCGACATGGTACCGCTTGCAGTTCCCGCACATCGTGCAATCCATGAGATTGTAATAGGGAAACTCGATACCTTGGATCGATCCGTCCTCGAGCACGAGATGGTTCGCCTTGAAAGAGATGAATCCGAGGCCGAATTTCATGAGAAGCCGGTCGATGTAGTAATCCAGGCCGTCACTGAGAATATGGATATCGTATTTTCGCCTGTTGCAGAAATCGATGAAGTCCTTGAAATATGGATCGAGCCTCTCCTGCTCGATGAATGCATCCAGCTCGTCACGGCCCGCCCGGACCCAATCGATCTCCTGCTCGAGACAATCGCGTGAACTGATCAGTCCGACCTTCCAGCGGTCCATAAGCTCTTCACGGCGTTCCGTGCCTGGAATATACCTGCCGAAGAAATGATGGCCGATATCCCTTTCCGAGACCGTCCCGTCGAAGTCACATACAATAGCGACTTCCCTGCTCACTTCTTCTCCGCCCTTGCAATATTACGCTCTTCGATGTAGTCGAACATCCCTGCGAGCGTCGGGGCCTGGCTGAACATCTCCAGCACACTCAGAACTTCTTCGTCCTCCGATAACGTTGCGATGTATGCACCCCTCGTCCCGAACAGCTTCCGGAACACTTCGCGCTTGATCCCTATCCGCGCGTAGTCTGTGTTCTCCTCATCCCACTGGTCGTCCTCGACCGTTATCTCCTTCGATGCGAGAAAATCCTTGAACTCGGCAAGGACATGTTCGGTCACCTCGAATGTCTCATCGACCTCGTTGTAGGCGGTATAATGCACGGCGAACGAGAAGAATGTCCCCCTGAGTTCGAGCTCCCGCTCGAGGTCGGTATATTCCCTGATCTCGAACTCCCAGTCGGGCGTGATCCCCCCACTGCTATATACAATTCTTTCCCCGGCGGTCCTGTACTCCTTACGCTGCTCAGGGGCTGATTCATCCGCTGCCTCCCCTTCATCCTCTTTATGAAAATCCTTGTGGATGCTGCGCCCGGTAGGGGTGAAATACTTCGCCGTTGTGAGCTTCAGCGCTGAATCCCCGCCGATCTTGTACACGGTCTGGACAGACCCCTTGCCGAAGGTCGGATGACCGACAATCACGGCGCGGTCCCAGTCCTGCAGGGCGCCCGCGACGATCTCCGACGCCGATGCGCTCGCCCCGTTGACCATGATAACAAGGGGATATCCACTATGTATCTTTCTCGCCAGGGAATAGAACTTCCTGTTATGGCTGGGGAGCCTGCCTTCGGTATAGACTATCAGGGTATCCCTGCCGAGGAACAGTTCGGTAACATCACGTGCCGCGTCGAGCAATCCCCCCGGGTTCGACCGCAGGTCGATGATGAGTCCCCTGATTCCTTCCGTCTCGAAATCAGTGATCATGCGGTCGAGATCGCGGGCAGTCTTTGCGCCGAAACGGGACACACGAATGTAGCCGATGCCGTCCAGGTTCTCCCAGTATGTGATGCTGGGAACTTTGATGATCTCGCGTGTGATCGTGTAGTACAGCGAATCTGCCAGCCCCTCGCGCTGAATCGTCACGTTCACCTGCGTGCCGGGCTCTCCGCGGAGTTTCGATACAGTCTTCTCGGAGTTCCAGCGATACGTCGACGCTTTTTCGATCTGGACGATCCGGTCACCCGACATGATCCCGAGACGGTCGGCGGGCGTTCCCTCGATCGGCGAGATCACAGTGGGAAAGTAGTCCCGTATCGCTATCTGGATGCCCAGCCCCCCGAACTCGCCCTTCGTGTCGATCATGAGGTTCTCGAACTGATGCCTGCTCAGGTATACCGAGTGGGGATCGAGCTCTTCGAGCATCCCGTTGATCGCGGCGTCGATCAGTTCCTCGGAATCCCTCTCATCAACGTAACCGTCAAGAACCTTCTGGAAAACCTCCGCGAAACGCTCCATTTCCCGGAAGGCGTTTTCCGTTCTCCGTTTCTGGCTTTCCTCTGCCCAGACATAAATTGTCGCTGCAACCACAGATAGTACGATCAGTGCGGTAAAAAAGATCTTCTTCTTGTGTCTCAAGTTCAACCTCCAGCATTCCCGGGAACCGTCATAAAGCACGCTGTCTCTATATCCATCATAAATCGTGCCTTACGCATCGATCGTCCGTCTTCTATAATATACGAACGTACCGGCTGCGTAATCAAACCCTTTCGATGTATTACTATTATATCTTAACGCGGAAACGGTCCCGAATGTTCCGGATTACTTCCGCAACAACGCGCTCGAGCGGAAGGGAGGCATCGATCACCACGATCCTTTTCCTTTCACGTTTGGCGATCCTGAGATACCCCTCCCTCACCCTCTCGTGGAACAGCCGCCCCTCCAGTTCGAGCCTGTCCATGCCGCGATCCCCCGTCTCCTCACGCCGGTGCGGCCCCCGCCGGAACCCGTCCTCGACGGAACAATCCAGGAGAAAGGTGATATCGGGCACCGTACCGCCAACGGCGAGGGCATTGAGATCCTCGACCAGTGCATCGCCCAGCCCGCGCGCCCATCCCTGGTAGGCAACCGACGCGTCCATGAAACGGTCGCATATGACCGTTCTCCCCTCGGCGAGCGCCGGCCTGATGACGCAGTCAACGATCTGCGCCCTGCTAGCCTCGTACAGAAACAGTTCGGCCAGGGGACAGATTCCCGCGTTGTTTGGGTCGAGGAGTATCGAGCGGATGTTCTCCGACACGGTGTTGCCGCCCGGCTCCCTCGTGAAGATGACCGGGAAGGCGGCCCGTTCGAAGGCATCGCGGAGAGCATTTGCCACGGTTGATTTTCCCGATCCTTCGATTCCCTCGAATGTTATGAACAGCGCTTTCATCAAGATCCTCCGCCGCTACACGGTGAGCGACTCGAGCCTGCGGTAGAACCGCCTTGCCGCCAGCGATACCTTGAATACCTCGTCGATTCCCTGGGAGAGCCACAACCCTATCAGAGCCAGCCCGGCCGTAAAGGCAAGGGAGTATCCCAGCACAATCTCGAAGAGAAACACACCGGCAATAGCGAGGTACATCGGGTACCTGTTCTCCCCGACCCCCCGCAGGCTGTACGAGTAGACAAAAGACAACGCCTTCGGCACCTGGATCAGCGCGGCCACCTTGAGTACACGGGAGCACATTGCAACCACATCGGGATCCGACGTGAAGATGATCGCGAAATAGCGTGCTCGGAAAAAGAGGATGCAGGCGAGAAACAGCACGATACCCCCGACTAGCCAGAAAAATGTCGATGTGGTTCGTCTCGCATTATCGTGCTCATTCGCTCCGTAGCTCTGACCGACAAGCGTCAGCGCTCCCATACCGAACGCCTGGTACAGGATCGAAAAGAGCCGCTGGAACATCAGGATGATGACATGGGCGGCAGCGGCGACGGCGCCAAGCCTGTTACTGTATCCAAGGACGATGATGATACCGCTCATCCAGGTCAACTGCTCGAGCGTGATTGGCATGCCTGTCTTGAGTATCTTCGCGATGCTCCTCCACCTGATGCCGGTGAAATCACCCCAGTTGAAGGTAAGCACGCTTCTGCCGCGAAGGATTACGGAGAATGTGAACACGCAGCCGATCGTGTGGCCGATACCGGCGGCGAGCGCCGCGCCACGGACACCGAGCCGTGGAACGAAAAAAACACCGAAAATAAGTAAAATAGCCAGCACGAGGTGGATCCCGTTCACGAGAAGTCCCGTGATCATTGAAAGGTGAGTATCCCCCGCGCCCCTGACGATACCGATTGCGACGAAATTGAGGATGATGAACGGGGTGAAAAACGAAATAATCCTGAGGTAATCGATCCCGATCGCCGAAACGGCCGCCGAGGCTCCGAGCACGGTTCCGAAAATGAAGGGCGCTGCAACGTACCAGGTGATCGATATCACAATGGCGGGCATCATCGTCGTGAAGAGAGACTGGCCGAGAAAGTGGTTCGCCTCCTTATTCCTTCCCTCGCCCACCAGACGGTTGATAATGATCGTCGCCCCGAAGATGAAGATAAGCAGGGCCGTGAAGGTCCACATGATAATCTGGACGACGCTCCCGATGGCTGTCACCGCGTCGACACCCTTCGCACCGGTCCCCGGGTAAGCCGCGGCCATGAACCGGGATGCAATACGGCTCACGAGCGTCATCTCGATGGTCCACATGATCATCTGCGCTGCCAGGTCAACGACGATCGGTACAGACGTCTTCAGTATCGATCCGAACCCTATTCTAAATCTCTTGTCAGCCACTCGATCACCACGGTCGTTATATTACACCCGAACAGGAACGGTAATGCGGGAAACGAGAATCACACGTGTCAGGCCGGCACGTGCCGTGTGCTGTGTCGATGCTGCCTTTACTCTTCGAGGGTCAGACGTCTTACGTGAATGACCCGTTGAATGAACGTCCATACCGTCAGGAAGGCGAGAAATACTATCACAATCATGAGTGCCCATCTTCCGAGCATCAAGCCAAGCACGAGCAGGGTAACACGTTCCGGTCTCTCGAGCCATCCAACGGTGCAGTTCATACCGAGACCCTCGGCCCTCGCCCTCGTATAGCTTGTCAGGAAGGAACCGGCGAGTGCGACTAGCAGGAAGAATACGGTCATCCGGTTGAAATCACCGGTCCCCATGAAGTAGAAGATAAGCGCACCGAAATAGAGCATCTCGGTAATCCGGTCTCCCGTCGAATCTATAAAGGCCCCAAACACACTTTCCTTCCCCGTGCGTCGTGCCAGGGACCCGTCAAGGGTGTCGCATATTCCCGAAAAGATGAGAATGAGCGCTCCCACCCGAAACGATCCCCTGCCGACGAACAGCGCACCGAGAAAACTCAATGCTATTCCGGTGATGCTTACGGCGAGCGGCGGAACCCCGAGGGAGGAGAGGATCGATACGACCGGGTCGAGAAAGCTACGCAGCTTTTTTTTTATCTCTATCTTACTTGGCAATATACCTTCCCGTCTGACGTGCAGCGTCACCGCATTATCATATGCCCCCCGCGGAACTGTCAAGCTGTTCCCTTTACCGCCTGCCGCGGCCCCGTATCAGGAGGGTAACCTCCCCCTTCACACCCGAGACTGAAAAAAATTCCAGCAGTTCGGCGGCGCTTCCCCGTACCACGGCCTCGTGCAGCTTGGTAAGTTCCCTCGCAACGACGAGTTCCCTGTTGCCGAGCACTGCGCCGGCCTCGGCGAGCGTTTTCAGCAGCCGCCGGGGGCTCTCGAAGAAAATCGAAGTGCCCGTGTTCTTTCCCGCCTCTTGAAGAACCCGTTCCCGCGCCCCCTTTTTCCGGGGCATGTACCCGAAAAACGCGAACCGGTCCGGTGGGAGTCCCGAAAGAACAAGCGCCTGCAGGACAGCGCTTGGACCCGGTATGGCGGTGAACGGTATCTCCTCGTCGATCAGGCGGCGGACGAGGTAGTACCCGGGATCAGACACGAGCGGTGTTCCTGCATCGGACACCAGTGCCGCGGTCTTCCCATCGCGGAGTTGTGTGAGAATCGAGGGGGTTACCCGCTCCTTGTTGTGGTCGTGGTACGAGCGTACGGGCTTATTGATTCCGAATCTATTAAGGAGGACCCGCGCCTTGCGGGTATCTTCCGCCAGTATGAAGTCCACCGATCCGAGAACGGTCGCCGCGCGGCGGGACAGGTCGTCGAGGTTGCCGATCGGGGTGCTGACGAGATAGAATTGATAGGTTCTCATGTCAAACAAATCGTAAAAACGTCCACCCCGGTGGTGAGGTCAGAGGATCCGTGAAAGCACCTGCTCGAAACGGTCTATATCCCCGTCCGAAATATCGAGATGTGCGACAAGGCGCATGAACCGCCCGCCGAACGTCAGCGTGAGTATGCCCTCTGCCTCGAGGTCGAGCCGGAACCGCTCGATATCGAGCAGCCCATCGGCCGCTTCCAGGATCACGATATTCGTCTCGACGGGGAACCCGAGATCAAGCCGTCTGTTCGAACCGACCACCCTTCCCAGCCGATCCGCCCGCTCATGGTCCTCCGTGAGGCGTTCGAGATTGTGATCGAGTGCATACATACAGGCGGCAGCCAGTATGCCGGCCTGCCTCATCCCCCCGCCGAGCCGCTTCCGCCAGAATCGCGCCTTCGTAACCGTTTCCTCGTCGGAGATGAAGATGGAACCGACAGGCGCACCGAGCCCCTTCGAAAAACAGAAGGTAAAGGAATCTGCGAGAGCTCCGTATCTGTCAAGTGTGATTCCAGTCGCGGCGGACGCGTTCGCGAGCCTGGCCCCGTCGATGTGAAATCTCAGGTTCCTTTCCCGGGCGAATGACGAGATCGCCTCGAGCTCGTCGAATGGGTAGATCCTTCCACCCGCCCTGTTGTGCGTGTTCTCGGCCGTGATCATCGCCGTGCGCGGATGATGAACGTTGACGGGGCGGACGACGGAAGGCAGCTGATCGATCGGGAGCAGCCCTCCATACCCATCGAGAGGGAAAAGCTGCACCCCTCCGATCGCCGATGCGGCAGCCGCCTCGTAGTTGAAGATGTGGCAATTCCTGTCGAGTATGATCTCGTCGCCCGGACTGGTCTGGCACACGCACGCGAGCGCGTTCGACATGGTCCCGCTGGGCACGAAAAGCGCCGCCTCCTTGCCAAGGAGGCCTGCCATTCTCCGTTCCAGGGCCTTCACTGTGGGATCGTCACCGAGAACGTCATCTCCCACTTCCGCCTCGGCCATAACCCTGCGCATGCCGGGCGACGGTCGCGTTACCGTGTCACTTCTGAGATCGATGATTCTCTCTGCCACGGGACACCCCGATACCACGGGCCAAGCGCCCTTGGACACAGATTCCCGCCCCTCCAACTATCGGACAGTGGGAATGCATGATAGTGACGAATTACTGGAATAGCAGCTCAGGATTGGGCTACCAGTTCTTTCAGCTCTCTCGAAACCTTGAACACGGGAACCTTGCGATCAGGTACGGGGACCGGTTCGCCCGTTCTCGGATTTCTCGCCATTCTTGCCTTGCGGTTCTTGACCTTGAATGTGCCAAAACCGCGGATCTCGTAATGCTTCCCTTCGACCAATCCCTTTGATATTACGGCAAGGAAGTTATCGACAGCTTCCGCGACCTCTTTCTTGGTCAAACCTGTCCTGCTGGCAATACTCTCCACAATCTCCGCTTTAGTCATCTCTTTCCTCCTTCGGGTCAGCAGGATGACTATCTCAACACACGTATTTTCTGAACGGTTCTGAGCCTATAACAAGTTACTAGCATTCGAGTTAAATGGTGTCAAGAAATATCTCGCACGAAATCGACTCAAATCTGTCTCTACTGTGAAACATTGGAGACACCCGGACGAGCCCCGCCCCGCCGCTCGGAGCGGAGGGGCGTATAGAATCTTATCGGCCATCGATGGAATTTATCTCATCAGGCGGGATTCAACTCAATTCGTAACGGGCCGGGAGCCGGTTGCGCAGAACGCACAGGCAACGTTGCAAAGTGGCGAAAAACAACGTAGGTGTTACTACTTAGATGGGGAAACGATAGGAAGCTACCGGGACTTTCGGGGAACTCGAACCGTCTGCCGTAAAAACGCGGAAAGGCTTGTCACTGCGCCCCTTTCACCTATACCCGCTGCATACGGAAATTCCACTGGTATGCCCCTTGCTCTATGGAGATATCGCTGCGAGGTGGTCGCCGCCTTCACGAACCCGACCCTGCATCGTACTATCTCGCAGCACTTTTTTACCTTTTCAAGGCAGTCCGAGCAGGCGGTGACACTGGGGGATCACCCGGACGCTGCGCAGTGCCTTCGAAGCCTCCCCGAAACATCGAAGAAGCATCTCGCCATCGATACCGCGGCATTCCCCTGCCGGGGTGGCCGGCTGGATGATCAAGGGGATCCCGGGGTCGGACCGGGCGATGAGCCGGACCGCCTCTTTGAACTCTCCGCCGTCGAATCCGTCCGCAAGGACGATCTTGCAGAAGAACTCACGCCCGTCGAGAAGTGCGAGTACCTGCCCGTATTGCCCGAGGAAATCACCGCCGCCGCACAGGGAGGGCAGCTTGATATCGAGCGAGATGATATCCACGAGCGGGGCGATCCGCTCGAGGGCGCCGATCGCGCGGCCGTTCGTCTCGAGATGAACCGCAAGTCCCTCGCTCCGCAAAGCGCGCAGGAAACCGGCCACGAAACCGGGCTGCTCGAGTGGTTCGCCGCCGGTAATGCTTATGGAATGAACGCCGGGGAGCGCCAGGGCGAGATCATGGATGAAGGATACAACGATGCCGGCGGATACCGGGTTCCTCACACGTTCCGTGCCGCCGGGACCGATGAACCGGCATTCCGGTTCTCTCACGCGCGCTGACGGTGTATCACAGTAACAACACCCGAGACTGCAGCCGGCCGTTCGCACGAAGATCTGGCGCACTCCGACATAGAGGCCCTCGCCCTGGATCGAGGAAAACACTTCGGTGAGGTACCCCTTCTCTTCCATCGCTTACGGAACTCCCCTGACCTTCCTCAACGCACGTTCGACAGCGATACACTCTTCGCGGTACCGGGCGAGCACGCCGGCTGCGAAGGACGGGGCATCGATACCCAGTTCCTTCAGGCCCGCCGCCGGAACCGGAGCTCCGGCCTGATCGATATTCAACCCGAAATGGAACACCGAAGAAACGGGGCTCGCGGTCGCGATAGCGACCGAGAGCTTGCGCTCTTCGAGATAGAGATCGTCGCCGCGGCGGACGGGATGCAATCCGGGAACGGATTTTTCGAGCTCCTCCCTCACAAGGGCGGCGAACAACCGGAGGCGCAAATTCATCTCCCGGAGAGGGCACTGGAAATGCTCACCGATGAAATGGAGCATCGAAGCCGCCTTGATAATATCGCCTTGCTCCCGGTCCTCGAGATCGACAAGATGACGGCCGGATACATCGCACGGACCGGTGAACGCGATGACCGCATCCCCCTCGAGTCCCGCCCGATCACGGATGAAATGGCTTCTCAGCTCCACCCCGTTGTAAGTGATCTCCCCGTCCATTACCTTCGTATCTAGAACGATGAAAGCCCCTTCATTCATCTCGGCTCCTTGGAGGAAAACGCCACCATCGAGCCGGCCGGCGTCCCTTTGACGGCACGCCTGAGCCGGAGGCATGATTCACACTCGCCGCACATCGCATCACCGCCCCGGTAGCAGCTCCACAGCAGCTTCCAGGGTATGTCAAGCCTGAGACCCTCCCTGGCGATCTCGCGCTTCGACATCGTTACGGTCGGGCTCTCGACACAAACTCTCCGTCCGACCCCGAGCCTGAAGGCCTCGTTCACCGCCGTCAGGAACGCCTCCGAATTGTCGGGAAAGGTTTCCGCCTCTTCCCGGTTGAAACCGGCCACCACCACACCGCACTCCCGCGACGCGGCAAACGCCCCGGCGATATTCAGAAAGATGCCGTTCCGGTTTTCGACCCAAACGCTCCGTGAGGCGGAGCCGTCTCCTGATTCGATATCGCTCATCGAGAGCCGGGGAGGATCGCCCTTGCCGGCAATGAGACTCGATGAAGAAAGCGCGCCCAGCCATGGAAGCTCGATGCAGTGGAAAGACATGCCGTAACAGGATGCTATTTCCTTCGCCGCATCACGCTCGCGGCGGGCCGCGTGCTGGCCGTAGTCGAAAAAGAGTGCGCCCCGCACATCACGGGTCCGCACCGAAAGTGCGAGTGATACGGTCGAGTCGAGACCGCCGGAAAGCAGAATGACTGCCCGGTCTGTATCGGTGCAGTTACTGTTCACGTACCCGTACCATGTCGGCGGCAGTTTCCCAGAGTTCCACCTCGGCGAGCGTTCCGTTCTCTATCCGGATTTGCTCGATGCAGAGCCTGAAGATCTCAGCGGCGATCGCCTCCGAGGTGGGATTCACGGAATCGAACGGCGGAATGTCGTTCAGGTGGCGGTGATCGAACCTGGAACATACAACATCACGCACCATGCCCCTCAATTCACGGTAGTCAACGGCGATTCCCTGATCATCGAGCGAGTCGAACTCGTAGTAGACCCGGACGACCCAGTTGTGCCCGTGGACGCGGGCGCAGTCGCCCTTGTACCCATCGAGGGCATGTGAGGCCGAGAACCGGATCTCGGTCGAAACGGTATACCGGATCGCCATGGCGCCAGGCTCCCATCCGTTAAACCCCGGTAACCCTTTCAGTGCAGACTGCTTATGCAAATTGCAAGGGCCGGGAATAACCTCCGTCATCCGACCGGGTATAATCTACATCTAAATACGGAAAATATCAATGATTAACCCGATTTTCGAAAACCGGCCCGCATGGTACGCATTTCGCTCACATCATGTACACACGGGTAGAAAACCGGCACATATTCATGGAACAGACATAAAACAGAGCGGGGGAACCGTCTTGTTTTTAACACAGGAAAAAGTACTGAAGAAGATCTTCCAGGACCGCTCGCGGGGAGACCTCAAGCGTGCCCGGAAAAGAGCGCTGGAAGCCCTGGATAGATGGCCCGACGATTACAACCTCGCGATGGAGGCTATCCGGCTCTGTATCGATCTCAACGATTTCCACCAGGCGGTCTCGCTGCTAAAACCGGCAATACAAAAACACCCGAAGAACCGCTCGCGAATACTCGACTATGCGCGCGAGACCTACCGGACATCGTTCAACCCTTTCCTGGGAAGCTTCATTCTCGAGCTCCTGCTTCGCGGCAGGGACTTCGAAGCCATCATCGACATGCTGCATACGTCGCATAAATCATTCATAGACGATCTCATCAAACGCTCCGAGACAAGGTCAAAGGGACCGGAGGACAGCGGACAGACAAGCGGCCAGCACTATACAGACAACAAGCTTCTTCTCGGATTACTTTACATGGAGAACGAGGAGTTCGAGAAGGCGGTTGAACCGCTCGGGCACGCTCTCGAGCAATCCCCGGAGAGCGCCCAGGCGATTGGATCACGGCTCCTCGAGCTGGAACGTGCGCTTCCCGAAAACTCCCTGGTGAAATACTACATCGGGCTCGCTTCGACGATGCTCTCACACGAAGAAAAGGGTGAGCCGAGATTCTTCCAGTGCCTTCACCTGGAGAACCCTCCACTGGAAAAGCTCCTCGAAACGGTCGAGGGCGCAAAGAAACGGACGGCGAATCACGACCTGCTCCACGGAGAGATACTGATCCGTCTGGAACGGATCGACGAGGGAACCGCCCTGGTGAGACAGTACACCTCGAACGAGGAGCCGGGATGGGAATCGGAAATAAAGGGTAACGACATCAAACAGCTGTTCCCCGAACAGTTCGATAGGAAAGAGTTCACTTTCAAACGTCTCTCGGCGCTTGCGGAGCAATACCCCGGACGGTGTGAAATCGTCTTCTGTTACTGCGATATCGCCGTCAATCAGGAGCGTATCAAGGAGTCCGTTCAGGCACTCGAAATCCTCTCCAGGGAAAACGTCGAGAGCATTTCCGGGATCATTGCCTGGATCGAGAATCACGAATCGTTAAACCTGACCGCCCCCGCCCAGAAGCTGCTTGCCGGTCTTCACCTGGTATCGGGTAAACCTGAAGAAGTCTCGAGGGCCGCACTCATGGCCGCCGATATGGATCCCGTCCAGGTCCCGGCGCTGATCCAGTTGATCGAGAACCACCTCGTCAGCCTGTCGTACGATGATCCGGAACTCCAGGTAGTCCTGGCCGAACTCCATGCCCGGGGAGGCGATTCGCAGAGTGCCGGGGAGATCATAAGAAAACTCGACGGCGAAAACGCCATCGAGGGCGGGGAACTGCTGCGGCTGGCCGGCGAGGTCCTGAAGCACAGCGGCGTCACCGTACAGGGTATCGTTTCGGCCGTCGAGCTGGGCATCAGGAACGGAGAGGTCACCGGATCCCTCCCGTACATCGTACAATTCTGCCAAGAGCACGACGACCTTCACGCCGAGCTTGCAGAAGAGCTGCAGCGCATGGCCGGCAAGATTGAAAATTCCTGGCCCCTCATGGGGGAACTGGTCGATTCGATGGCAGAAGAGCTGCAGCTCACCAGGCCGTTCAGGATGCTCCAGGCGAATACTCATCTTCAGAACGGCGCTGTCGAGCGTGCAGTGTTCGAGTACGACCAGCTCCTGATGCTCGACGATTCTCTCCGTCCCGAGCTCATGCGCATCTATAAGGAGGTTGCCGGACGGTACCGGGAGAATACAACACTGCACCTCGCACTCTACCAGCTCTACCTCGAGGAGGAAATGCTCGCCGAGGCGGCACATCACCTCGGCATAACGCTGCAGCTCGACCGAAGCCAGATCAGGGACGTGCTCGAAAGGTTCGACAGGCTCGTCGAGAAGGAGCCGAAAAACAGAAAAATATGGGAGGAACTGATCGGTTCCGCGATCGAGATGGACCATCTCGACCTCGCCAAGGAGCTGCTCGGCCGCGCGATCGCCGCTCTGACCCCGGAGGATGCAGCAGCACTTCATATATACGGCTCCCGGATCTCCATCGCCGAGGGTAACACCGAGGACGGCCTCCGGTGTATCGCCCTGACACTCACTTCCCGGCATGCGGACCTCAGGAACATCACGGGGGAGATCGAGAATATCGTCACGAGAGATCCCGCCAACCCCGAAGCACGATATCTCATGGGCGAGACGCTCCTGCGCCTCGGACGCGAACAAGATGCCGTCGACTCTCTCAGGCAGTGCCTCAAACTCTCGCCGATCTACAGGAACAAGGTAAGGGAAAAGCTGGAGGAACTCCGGCCGGTGAGCATTCAACCATGGCTGATCTCCGGGATCCTCGGAGAGATCGCCTGGGCGGAGGGCCGGCGGGACGACGCCCGCAAATTCCTGTCCATGGCACAGGGCGGCCCGTTTGAGTACCTGCCCGAACTCGGGAAGCTCCTCGTGCGTTTCCTCGAAGAAACCCCGGATGACATCCGGCTTTCGCTGATCCACGCCCGGAACCTTTCCCTCGAAGGGCATTACCGGCAGTCTGTAGCATTGCTCGAGAAAATGCACGGTTCACACGAGGAAACGGTACGGCCTATAACGGATATCCTGCTCGAACTGCTCGACGCGGAACCGGACCAGGCAGATGCGAACATGCTGCTTTCCCGCATCATGCTCCGGTCCGGGGAATCCGTCAAGTCGCTCGAACCTGTCCTGCGTCTCCTCGAAGCCCCCGACCTCGACCCTGACATGCTGGATCGGTTTCTCTCGGAATTCATCCCCGTCCACGGGGATTCGAGCGAGTTCCTCATTCCGTACGCACGGCTGAAGGTGAGAAAGAACGAACATGGTGAAGCCCTCGAACTGTACCGTCAGGCACTCGATCGGGACGGCGGGAGCTGGGAACGGATCTCGTCGAGCATTGCCGGGCACGCATGGCCCGACGAGATGTCGGATGCCTCCCGCATGCTCGCCGCCGACTGTCTTCTGGGCGGACAGCGCAACGATGAAGCCTTCGACATAATCAAGGGGTTCACCGATCCCGGTCCCGGCATACTGGATGACGTTATCTCCCGGATTGCTATCCTCGCCGAGAGAAATCCGGACAAGGAACAATATACATTCGCCTGCCGCGTGCTAGCCCATGCGGGCATGCTGGACCGCGCGGAGGAGTTCATACGGAGTGGGTGCGATACACTCGGAGAGCCCGATACACTCGATTTGAAAACAGCGCTTGCCGAGGCGCTGCAGGGAGCAGGCGAGGCCGGACGGGCAGCCGGACTGTACAGGGAAATCCTCGAGAGTGTCGACGAGAGACAGCCGGTGTTCAAGCGTATCGAGGAAACGTACGAGGAGTGGACGCGCCATGAGCTGACATCGGGACTCGAGCGCGCCGCATCGGGCGGACTCGACGAAGAGAGGATCGAACGGCTCGTTAACCTCGCCCTCGACCTGGACGATCCGGAATCGGCGCTCGCCTTTGTCTCGGGCCGGGATCTTCCGTCACGGGTCCGCTGCGCGCTGCTTACGCGGATATACCTCGATATGGACAGGCCGCTCCTCGCACTCGCGATCGCGGGATCCACCACGATCAACGATTCATCGCCGTCGAGATACGATATCGAGATCCTCTACGGGAAAGGCCTGGCGAGCGAACGGATCGGCGATCACTGCCGGGCCGCCGCTTCTTTCTCCCGGATACTCGAACTTCACGGGAACCACGGAGACAGCCGGGGCAGGGCCGAGAAGAACTATACGATGATTCTCCAGTCACAGAATACGATTGAAGCAAGAATACTCGAAAAAACCGGAAATCTCGAACACAGCAAACCTAAAGGAGAGGAAACGACATGAAGATCTGTCCGTTGATAACACAGGTTGCATTCCTCGAGGACTCGGAAAAGGAACTCCTCGTACGCGAAGCAGACCGGTACGATCTCGAGGATGAGAACGTCGAACCGCCGCTGGACGAGAATCCGGGTGACCACCTGTTCATGAACCCCGATACTGATGAGGCTTCCGTTGAATCCGGGGAGGAGACAAACGAAACGGCGAACCATCCCGTCAGGTTTATTGCGAAATCGTACAGGGGAGAGGTGTCGTGCCTCGGGGACCAGTGCCGGTTTCACGACGGCGAACACAACTCCTGCCGGCTCGAACTGCTGATGGAACAGACCGCCGGCGGCGCCTATTCGCCGAGCGAGGATCTGGAAAAGATCAAGGCGGATCTAGAAAAATCCTGGGAGTTTCAGCAGCGAAGCACCGATGATATTCTCGGATTGTTCCGGGAACTCGAGGAAAAGACCCGGAACCTTCAGGAAACCCTCCCCGGCAGCATTGAAAGCAAGATCGAGGAGCTCAGAAGTTTCTTTTCCTCCGTCAGCAAAGAGAACAGGGTGATCATCGAGGCCATCTCCGACACACTCGCGGAGAAGTCCTCCGAGCTGGAGGACCGCATTGAATCGAGCATGACGGACTTCACCAATTTCAAGTCGGAGATCTCGGACTGGAAAGCCATCCTCAACAAGAATGTCGACGCGCTCGATGCGGAACTCGAGGATAACAAGAAGCTCGTGAAAAACCTTACGGAAAACCACACCGAAATCGTCCAGATCATCGAAAATCAGAAGAAATCGATGGATGAAGAGGAGAAAAAACAGCAGCTCGAGAAATCAAAGCGCCTGAACAACTCCGGTGTCATGGCGTATCACAACGGCCAGTACGAGAAAGCCCTCGAACTGTTCCAGGATGCAATCAGGCTCGACCCGGATTTCACCGAGGGTTACAACAACCTCGGGCTGACATATACAGAGGTCGGCCATGAGGAAAACGCCACCGATGCATTCAAGAAAGCGATCGAGCTGAACCCGGACATCCCGGCAGCGTACAACAATCTCGGTTATGTTTTTTACAGGCTGGGCTCCTACGAGGAAGCGATCGAGATGTACAACGAGGCTATCGGAAAAAGCAAGGACAACAGCTCAGCGTATACGAACCTCGGTAACGCTTTCTACAAGCTCGACCGGATCGATGACGCGATCGACGCGTGGAAACAGGCGCTGGAGATCGATCCCGCCAACGAAAAGGCCAGAAGGAACCTGAAACGATTCCACGCGGAGGTGGAGAAAAACGGCTGACAGCCCATCCTCACGGGATTCCATTGGCACCCTTCTTGCGGATAATGGTTACGCGAGAAGTGAGCAGCATGCGACCGGTCTTGAGGACACTATGGAAAGATTGCAGATACCATACAATGCGGTTCTGGTGAACCCCAGTGACTACGAACCGGACGGTTTCGACAAGCTGCTGCGCCGGAATATCGAAGCAAGCCTGAACCATCCCGTTGTCATCGAGGTCTTCAGCAACCATATTCAGTACCTCGTATTCCTGAAGGACGGGCAGATGTACTGGGCGGCTGCCAGTGAAGGGAGCGGGTTTCGGGGCATCACGCTCAAGGAATTTTTCTCGAGACTCAAGAAAACACAGTTCCCCCGGATCGTATTCTATCATACGAACCTGATCCTGTTCCACTCACTCCTCGTCTACCTCCAGAAGAAGCCGGACCTCAAGGTAAGCTCATCACTCGTCGATATGGACGAACTCCTCGACAAGAGTATCCTCGAAAACAGGGGAAGCCTGGTCACCGCATACCAGCCGGGTAATTTCATCATGCTCCGGTACCAGCAGGGCAAACCGGTCGCCTGCTATCACGGGCATCTTGGCAGCCACCCGCAATGCGACGACAAGCGCGAGGAATTTCTCGTCAAGATATACACGCTCTCGAGACATCGCCCGTTCGAGGTGAAGCTGTTCTCCGATCTCGTTGTGACCCACTCGGAAGATGCCAGACCGCTCCCCGGGGACAACGAGGGATCGGTTGCATCGTACTTCCTCAGCCACCCACCGAAACTCATCGTCAAGCTCAAAAACCGTCCTCTCAAGACATACGCCTTCTCAGGAAAGGAGATGACGGTC
>DAOVFR010000139.1 GCA_030672805.1 Candidatus Krumholzibacteriota bacterium | reverse complement strand
GTGCCCTGATATGATCACGACCGGCAGATCGGGACGCATCTCCTTTATCTTCTGCAGCACTTCCAGACCATCCATCTCCGGCATCTTGATATCGAGCAGAACGATGTCGATCCTCTCACCCGAGACCGCTTCGAGAGCGGCCCTGCCGTGCGCTGCCGTGAGCGTCTTGTACTTCTCGTACGAGAGCAGTTTATCGAGAGAACTCCTGATGCTTTCCTCGTCGTCGACGATCAGCACCCGTTTACTCATGGAAACGTCACCTCCCGGATATCCCGGCAGTCTGCAGGACCACGGAATTCATTATTCAGATATAACAATGCAAAGTGTTACTTTCAATTACTCTTTTTCCGAACGAACAGGTGCTCTTCCCCAATGCCGCCGCACATCACGACACCCCACCTGAGGTCCCTTGCCGTAACGGTTAAACCGGCAACCCCCGCGAGACTGACGATCCGCTCGAGCAGAAGCAGGCCCGGAAGGATCAACGGAACCCTTTCTGCCTCTACGGGGAGGGCCCTTAGCCTTCCCGACAGGAGGGGCCGGCCGAGCCTGCGGCGGATCAGGTAAAGATCATCCGGATCAAGAGGACCAGGACCGGCATAGACCGGCGGCAGACCATTCATGAAACGCTTCACTATCAGGAGAGTCAGGGCCGTCCCGCCCGTGGCGAGGAAAACCCGGCCACCTGACACGTGCGACCTGAGTGACTCAATGAGCGGGCCGGTATACTCATCCCGGGCGAACGATCGATGCAGAAAAAGCATCGACCGCCGAAGGCCGCCGGAAACCGGGGAACACTCCCCGGCGAGGCGGGAAACACGGTGCGTTCCCCATGGGATACTGACGAAGCCCTCCATATCGCCGCCCGTCCCCCACGCGAACTCCGTGCTTGTACCCCCCAGGTCCAGAACAGCGGCCGCCTGGTCCACGGTAACGAATGACGAGGCGCCTCGAAATCCGAGCGCCGCCTCTCCCCGGGGCGAAAGCACCAGAACGGGTCGCGACACACGCCCGGAAAGCCGCCGTACGATCGCCGGTCCGTTCCGTGCCGAACGAATGGTGTTGGTCCCGAAGATGACCGGTTCGTCGCACCCGCAGTCCCGCGCCAGCGACACGAGCCCATCCAGCTCGCTGGCGGCGGTTTCCACACTCGCAGGCGACACTTCTCCGAACCGTTCGAGATCATCCCCCCAGCCGACGTACCGCCGACGCTCGCATACCGGCGGCGCCGTTCCGGCACAACCACCATCGACGACAAGGAGGCGGAAGAAGCTGCTCCCGAGATCTATGCACCCGTGGATTCCTTTTTTCACTTCCGAAGACCCGTCCAAGTTTCGTATCATTCCAACCAAGAAAGGTCTATAGATTGGAAAAACTAAACATCAAGAACCTCTCGCTCGACGATCTGTCCCTGATCGTAGCAGAACTCGGCGAGCCCCGTCACCGGAAAACCCAGATCCTCCAGTGGCTTTATCAGAAGGGTGTGTCACATTTCTCCGGGATGACGAACCTGCCACTCGCCCTGAGGGGAAAACTCGATGAACGGTTCATCATCACGGAACTGCGAGACGTCGGGAGCGTACGTTCCGGAACGGACCTGAGCCGGAAATTTCTTCTCGAGTGCGATGACGGCTCTCTTGTCGAAACGGTGATGATGGATCACGGTGAACACCAGACCGCCTGTATCTCGAGCCAGGTCGGGTGCCCTCTTGGATGCATCTTCTGCCGGACCGCGGCCGGCGGCTTCCAGAGAAACCTGAGATGCGATGAGATCCTGAACCAGGCGCTGTTTCTTCGGACCGGATTCGCGAGACCCGGCAGGAGATTCAATATTGTCCTTATGGGAATGGGTGAAACGTTTCTGAACCTAAACAACGTATTGAAGGCCGTGGAGATCCTGA
Organism: Candidatus Krumholzibacteriota bacterium; assembly: GCA_030672805.1. Taxonomy (GTDB): domain Bacteria; phylum Krumholzibacteriota; class Krumholzibacteriia; order Krumholzibacteriales; family Krumholzibacteriaceae; genus DAOVFR01. The sequence continues at coordinate 4,894 of DAOVFR010000139.1, read as the reverse complement.
ACGCCATCGATGCGTTCGCCCTCGGCGAGAAGCGGATAACGATCAGCACGATCGGCTATCCCGGGCACATTACCAGGCTGGCCCGCTCCCCGTTAAAGTTCGGACTCGCCGTATCGCTTAACGCGGCGACCGATGAGGTAAGAAGGCGGATCATGCCGGGAACCGCGGGTATTCGGGAAACGGTCGATGCGGCCGAGGTCTTTGCCGGGACCCGGGATACACGGGTCACACTCGAGTATGTCCTCATCGCCGGGATAAACGACGGCTCACAAGACGCCCGGGAGCTCGTCAAGCTCACATCGGGCCGGCCGTTCAAGATCAACCTGATCCCCTTCAACGAATGGGATGGATGCGTCCTGAAGAGGCCCGATGAGAAAACGATCGGACGGTTCATCGAACTGCTGCTGCCGCGCGCCCCCGCGGTCACCGTGCGGAGAAGCCATGGATCGGATATCGGCGCCGCCTGCGGACAGCTCAGAGCGCATACCCGGAAAAACCGGATATAGCCGGCAGACAGCATTCAATTTCGGGAGATATTTCACACCGGATTGAAATCACCGGATGAGCAGCATCTTGCCGCTTCTGACATGGCGGCCGCTCTTCACGCGGAAGAAGTATACCCCGCTCCGTGCGGTGGCGCCCCACGCGGTAGTCCCGTCCCAGACCGCGGTAACCTCTCCGGAGGACGGCCGGCCCCGGTAGAGACGTTTTACAAGGGAACCATCGACCGCATAGATGTTTATCTCGACCTCTCCCAACTGGTCCGGCCGATCGAATTCCGCACGGATCGTGGTCGAGGGATTGAACGGATTCGGGTAATTCGCCGCGGCGATGACGCTTGCATTCCCGGGAGCGGTATATACCGCAACGCCGGGCGCAGCGAGCGTGATGAAGAAACCTGCGAGGCCGGGGACCTCGTCCGGAAGGGGAATATCGGGATTTTCGAGTGTTCCGGACACGCGTGATTCATCACACCCGAAAAGATACCTGAAGTCCTCGGCGAATATCTCCTTCGGCCTGTTCATATGGCAAGCGTAGCAGGAAAAGGCCGGTTCTCCGTCGAGACCCCTGACCACGAGGTACCTGTCCCAACCGGCCGCATCGCTGTCAGGCAGATACCTGTTGTGAAACGCATGGCCGATCTCGTGGGTCACGGTCCAGGCAACGGTCTCACGGCTGACCTCGTGCACTCCGGGGGACAGAAAGATCCTCCCGCCGCAGGTCGAAGAAACCATATTGTAGTACCTGGGAAAGGGAAGAACATAGATCTCGACATCGATATCCATCCGCCTTCCGCAGAGATCGATCTCCCCGAGAGCTGTTACCACCCACTCAACATTCATCGGGTGGAACAAGCCGTCTCCCCTGTTCGATATGACGGGATCGTAAATATCATCGACAAGTGTGATCTCCACACCGTCCGGCAGTCTCATGACAAGGCGGCCGTCGGAACGCTTTTCAGTCATCTCGGAAAGGATAATTCCCGGGGAATAGAGCCGTACGTCAATTCCGTTCGCACAGTCCAAAACCTCGTACACGGCAGTGGCATCGGCATGGCGCGGCTGGATCAGCAGGACGGCCAGCAGAAGCATGAATCGCGCAACTCGCTTATTTGTAAAGACTTGTTCCAATCAACCCTTCTTCCGGACCCGTTCCCGATTGCCGTCCCGGGGACGGACCCTCACCCGATCGTGTTGCAACGCATGTTCCTGGAAGGGATTGGAGCCTGTACGGGATACGACGGACCCCCGCCGCACCGCGCGGCCCGCCGGAGGGGCCGGCACGATATACCTTGCAAGCCTGTTTACTATAACAGGTTAGATTCCCAAAAACATCTGTCTTCCATGCGGACCACCCTGCAAGACAGGATAAAATAATTTTTAAAGCAGCCGCAGCGGACCCTGTCCGTCATCGAAACGCTGGGGAATATGACTCATCCCCATGAAGCATTCACCCGGGATACGCCGCAATAGTCATTGTTACAACGTGGTAATAATCCGCCGCATGTGTGGAATAATCCCCAATCAGGCAGGCCCGGCGTGCAAGGAAGGAGAATGGCGCCGACACGATTCCAGCGGGCATCCATGGTCGATGGATCAGAATCGGGAACCCGCCACCAAATATACATCAGCACTGCCGTCGCCGTTCGTCGCCAATTCCAGTCTTACAAGGTCCTGGACGGGTGACATTATCTCTATCCCCACTCCGCCGGTCGTATGGAAGGTCGCATTACCGAGATCCCCGAACCTTCTCATCAACGCGCCGTTATCGACAAAAGCGACGGCGTTCAGTGTCACGTCGAACTTACCGATATGAGGCAGGTTGAAGATGTGGGGGCCGAAGAACCGCCTCCGCAGCTGAACGGTGCCGAGAACCTTCGTCGATCCTCTCAGGGTATCGTCTTCGAATCCCCTGAGATCGTTGTTGCCGCCGAGCTTCATCTCGAAGAACCACGGGAGCCCGCCGTCCCGGATATTCGCTTCGATCGCAAGGATGCACGTTCCCATCGGACCGGCCGGGAGGAACAGGTGATTGGTAGCCCTGTAAAAGGTGTAATGCTGAGTCAGCCCGTGGATGGAGGTGTACCTCGTTGCACTGAACTGCGTGAGAAGCCCCTTGCTCGCGGCGGTGTAGTTATCCCTGCTGTCGTACCTGAGCCTCAATCCCGTCGATAAAAGGTTCTGCCGGTAATACAGGCCGATACCACTCCCGTCGTCCGGCGGTATTCTCATCCTGGAATGCCTGCCCTCTAAAGACAGGATGGTACTGAGCCAGACCTGTCTGACGAGACTCCTCGACAGTGGCAGACCGACCGTCACCATCCCGCCGATCGATTCCCTGATGAAATCATCACTTGCCGGCTCGTCGAGCTTCCTGTAGGTGAAGAGGTTGACGTTGAGCTTGATTCTCCTTCCGCCCACCCATGGTGAATTCCAGGAAAGACCGCCGCCGTGTTCGATATCGCGCCGCTTGAGCGCGGAAAACAAGAGCTCTTCCCCGAGCCCCCTGAAATTCCTGATCCTCCACCTGATGCCGTAACTGATCCCCTTGTCCAGGTCATAGTTCACGACCGGATAGGGGTACTTCATGAACAGGTCCGGACGCTCATCCACGCGCACGATGACACGGCATTGCCCCGGCGCCGTCTTTTCGGCTGAGATATCGACATCGGAGAAGAATCCGAGCCCCCTGAGAAAGGAGGCATCCCTGATGATCATCTCGTTGTCGAGCAGATCGCCCCTCTTCGTCGCTATTTCCCTGATGATCGTTTCTCTCTTCGTCCGCGTATTACCGAGAACGATGACCGTATCGATCACGTTTCCAATGAACGGCTGTACGTTCTGCCCGATGACCGTGCACCTGCTCTCGAGGTCGAGGACCTCGCCGAAACCCCCGGACCCCGATTCGCCGGGAATATCCAACCCGGGGGCGGTTGAACGCCCCCCAGGGGGACATTCCACTGTCAGGGAAAAACCATGTTCAGCGGCCGATGCACCGGCGGCATGTGCGGGAACTGCAAGGACAATGCACGAGGATACTATGTAGATTGCGTTTTTGATTCTCAAAGGAGAAACTTCCGGCTCCGGTTATATCCATTCTTTATTCCTCATGTAAAATAATAAGGAAACGGCAAACTGTAAAGAAGGAACGCCGTGCCTACTCCGTCATCTCAGGCTTCGCCTCGAGCGGAAGTGTGCCGCCTTTGGATAAAACAAAGGCGCCGACCCCGTTGAGCAGCGCGAGAAACGAAACGAGACCGCCGATCGATTTCAGGGCCACTCTAAGGCCGAAGAAGAACGGGTTGAAGTACATCAGAGCGGCGGTGAAACCGAGTAACGAGAGGAGGAACAGTCCCAGCAACCCCCTGATGAAGAGGGAATCTGTTTCCATGTTGAATTTCCGCGCCACGGCATCACCGAGCGCGAGGGCGCTCACGAAGTAGCCGAGCAGGGTAAGCGCTACGAAGGAGAAGATGAGAAGCACGGCAATCGGTATGCCTATGATGGTAATACTCAGGATTATGGCCAGGATCGCGATCACAACAGACCCGACCAGGAAAACGAGCACCCCGACTCCGAGGGATTTGAAGAAGGAACCGAACACGTACCTGGACGATTTCTTCATCCTGTCAGAGAGGAACGCGAGAACAATACCCAGCAGCAGGATGCTCACAATGAACATAACGATCCGCGAGACCACCTTGAAAGCCCCCTTGCCATACGCGGGAAAGATCCAGTTGAAAGACGGATAGCTTTCACCGATTACCACCGTCTCTCCACGCACCTTCGCTCTGTCATGCTGGGTCAGTGTCCCGAGAACGCAGATGACCTCGCCATTCACTATGGCGGTACGGGCAAGATCGATGTTGCCGAACACGGACACGACGTTTCCCATCACCTTGCCCTCAACATCGATATCATCCCCGATCACCACGATGTCGCCCCTGACGAGCTCGTGCTTCCCGATGTGAAGCCGGTCTCCGAATTTTACCAGGTCCCTGCCCCTGTCCTTGTGGTAGAACCTGTTCTCGCCATTGTCGAAGTTGAATTCCCAGTCGTCGAACGCGGAAGCGAGGGAATCCCCGATCTGCTCCATCTTCTCCTGAAGTTTCTTGGCATCCAGCTCGAAGATGACCTTTTCCCCGTCCTCCGAACCGATCCGTATCCCCTCGTCCGTAATCGAGATCGTTACGGCCTTGTCCTTTTTTTCCTGTTTCACGGGCTTCCCGGTCTTCGCGGTATCGGCCGGCTGTTCCACGGTGACGATCCATGACCCTAACGCAGGTACGACGGCTTTGAACCCACCCTGGACCACGTTAGAAAAGGCGATGAAGAGCACGGTCGAGCAAACGACAACAGCCATTTTACAAAATGCCAACATGCGTTTCTCCTTT
>DAOVFR010000271.1 GCA_030672805.1 Candidatus Krumholzibacteriota bacterium | reverse complement strand
CATCCGCTCCTGGTGCTTGCTCAAAACACCCTTCTTCATCGCGGTCGAGTAGATGCCCGTGCCGAGAGGTTTTGTAAGAACAAGCCTGTCCCCTGCGCGGGCTCCCGAGTTTCTCATGATCCGGCCGGGATGTATGAGACCGGTGACGCTCAGACCGTACTTGATCTCCGAATCCTTGATCGTATGGCCGCCGATGATAACGGCTCCCGCCTCGTTGACCTTGTCCGCGCCCCCGCGGAGCAGGTCGCCGAGCACCTCGAGCGGCAGATCCTTCTGAGGGAAGCAGACGATGTTGAGCGCGGCAAGGGGACGCCCTCCCATCGCGTATACGTCGCTCAACGCGTTCGCGGCAGCTACCTGCCCGAAGATATACGGATCATCGACGATGGCGGGGAAGAAATCGAGCGTGAGGATCACCGCCGCCTCGTCGCTCAGGCGTACCACACCGCAGTCATCCGCCTGGTTGCATCCGACAAGCAGGTCAGGATGCTTCTGATCCGGCAGGTTTTTGAGCACTGGCCACAGCTCCGCTGGGCTGAGCTTGGAGGCTCAACCGGAACAGGAGGCCATTGCCGTCAGGCGATACTTCTTGTCAGCCATATTCCTTCCTCTGTATCCGCCGTATCTCCCTAGTGACCCATACGCACAGGCATGGAGCGTTGTTTCGCCCCTTTCCCCGGAAGGAGCTTCACAAGTACGGCTCTCTCCGGCTGCAGGTGATCGGCTATGACAGCCTGCACATCCGACTTTCCAACGGCGGCGAGCCGCGACATCAGCGGCTGCCCCTCGCCGAAGAGAAACAGATCGAGGCACAGGGAGTAGGCGCTGTTGATGCTCGATAGTCCCCTCCTCGATGCTCTTCCGGTCAGCCGCCGGACCGTCGCGCCGATCTCGTCGGGGGCGGGGGGATCTGCCGAGAGACGATCGATCTCTGCTCCCAGCGCCGCGATCGCCTCGTCCATATTCCCGCCGCGTGTGCCGACGTACGCCTCCACGACCGCGCCTCCCTTGAGCAACGTGACGCCGCAGCCGGTAGAATAGGCCAGTCCCTTCCGTTCCCTGATACTTTCCTGCATCCTGCCGCTCAGGACCCCGCCGGCGATGAGCAGCGCGGCCGTCCTGCCGGCATCGGTCCCATCCATGTACCACCCGGCGGACAGGTACGCACCCTCCTTTTCCGACACCTCGCCGATCGTATCGGGTTGTGCCGGCGCGGCGTACCGCGGAACGACGGACCGCGTTGTGGAGGGAAAGCGTTCGAACAGCTCACCGAGAAAGCCGGTGATCGCATCCGGCGGTTCCGGTGTAACGGCCGCCGCAATGATGGTCCCACCGGTGATGTACCTCGACCGGTACCTGTGTATCTGCCCGGGAACGATGCCGGCGATTGACTCCGGGCGGGGGAATATCTCTCTGCCGTACGGATGAGCGCCGAAGAGGCCCCGGTAGAGAAGCCTCTTTACCCGGGCACGGGGAGAACCCGAGCGCATGGCAACCTCCCGCGCCAGCCTGCCTGCGGCCGTGCCGATATCCCCGCCTGCGAACTCCGCGCCGGACAGGTGCTCGATGAGCAGCGTGCACGCTTCCCTGAACGAACCGGCCGGGGCCTCCAGCCGTATAAACGAGAATGACGGGTTCACGTAATAATCGTCGAACGGTATGTACGGATTGTCACTCCACTGCACGCACGCGCCGATCGATTCGAGCCGCCTGCCAAGCTCCTCTCCCGCGGCCGACGATTCGAAGAGAGTGTTGAGCACCTCTGTTATTCCGGCTGGCGCCGATTCCTCGAGGACGGAACGTCCCCGGACAAGGATATGCAGGGCCCCGACACCGGAGCCCGGCCGTTCGAGTGCCGCCACGGTGGCGCCATTCTCGAGGGTTTTGACCGCCGCCCCCTCTCCTGCATCCCGCAGCGGCGCGGAGGAGCCAGAGGGATCGACGAGGCAGCAGTTGAACCGGGGCTTGCTGAAATAGCATGCGAGCATTCGGGTGACGTCGCGTGCTCTCACCGATCGGACACCCTCTATGGCGCCGGTGAGGTACGTATCGCCGAACAGGCTGATCCGTTCGCCCGAGAGCATGATATAGAAGTGATATTTTTCCCTGTTGATCGCATCGGAGGAAAGGAACGATACACGGGCCGACTCGACCGCCTCTTTCGACGGTTTCCATGCTGCAAGATTCCCGAGCAGGCGCGGGATCCTGTGTGCATGCCGGCTGGTCCCCTCACCTCCGCCGATATGAATATTCAGCGCGGAGAACTCCCCGTGCACTTCGAGGCTTATCTCCGGGGGGGGAAGCCCGAGGGCATCGAGGCTGTCCGCGAAGGGACCGGCACCCTGCTCCAGCATGCGGGAAGCGATGAGCGCCGCCGGGAAATCGCCATCAGACACCGGGGGCAGTGCAACGAGAAGATCGAGGCCTGGTTCAACATTTTTATCCCTTCTCACCGTGATCTCGTTGCTCCAGCGGGGAACCCCGCCGGGCCGGTCCCTGCCCGCACCCTCCCCGCGTTCAGAGCCCGTTCCGGCGCCGCGGCGCCGCGCGGCCGCATCCGGGGACGTGTCATAAAGATCAACGGAGCAGAAGCCGTCTTCGAGCCATCCCCCCGCACGAACGATATCGAAATCCCCCATCAGGACGATTCTCATCCCGGTGGGAGTGTAGTGCTCCCGGTAGAAATCGACTATCTGCCCGCGCGTGATCATCTCGATCGTCTCCGGATACCCCAGCACCGGTTCCGCCAGGCCCGACCCGCGAAACAGGAAACGATCGACGAGACGCGTACGGGCGCTGCCCGGCATGTCGGCGGTTTTCCTGATCTCCTCGAGCACGACCTTGCGCTCCTTCGCCAGCTCGCCGGTCGGGAATATCGAGTGCAGAAGCATCTGCGAGAGAACCTCCGCCGCCTGCTCGAGATGTTCCGTGCCGACGAGCATAAAATAGACGGTCGACTCCTTTCTCGTAAACGCGTTGAGGAATCCCCCCACATCATCTATCCACCCGCTGATCTCGCGCCTCGAGTAACGTTCAGAGCCGTCAAAGACAAGATGCTCGAGAAAATGCGAGATACCCCTCGTCTCGGGGGTCTCGTACCTCGAGCCGACCCCGACGGAAACGGCCAGAAGCACCACTCCCGAGCCGGGATGGCTCTCGTAGATAACCTCTGCACCGCACGGGATACGTTCGACGACGCGTGACGGCGCCTCGCTCCCCGGTGGTGCGCCGC
>DAOVFR010000243.1 GCA_030672805.1 Candidatus Krumholzibacteriota bacterium | reverse complement strand
GTGGGCAATCGTGGACAATACAATCGCGTATCGTGATGTCGTCCGCATGGTGGAAAAGTCCGCGAAATCCTGCATTGCGGATCTCAAAGCTCTCAAACACATAGTGGTTCCGGTTGAACTCCACAACGTCGCGGCCACCTTCGATCACGGGACGATTTCCGTTTATCTTGACACCGCGGATTGTTATTCGCTGTGCAGGGATTCCCGCATTGCTGAAGGATATACCACCCTGGTAACTGTTGTCCCCGTCCACTAATACCAGGTCCCCCGGCTGTAATAGCGTGACGACCTGCTGAATGCTGGTATATGTTCTGGCGGGGCCAACCAGGTAAACGTTCTCAGCGGAGGTTGTGGCACTCGCCGGACTGGACCTTGCACTTTCGTTGCCGGTGGTATCAAAGGCGCTTATCCGGTAGCTGTAACCGTTTCCCGGACTCAGGCCGGTGTCGGCACAGGCGGTCACTGCTGTAACGCCAACCTCTGCTCCATCACGATAAATCCTGTATCCGTCAACACCGACATTGTCCGTGCTCTGGGACCATGATACATCGATTCGCGAATCGGAGACGGTAATGGCAACAACATCCTGGGGCACGCTTGGCGCTACCGTGTCAGGCCCGCTCACCACGGGCGGGAGACTCCTGCTGACATCATCATCACATCCAAAAACAAGCAGTATTGTTAGAGCCAGCGAAGCGCAGTATAGAAGAATGGACCTCGGCAGCAACTTGCAGGACATTCTAAACTTGCGTCTAATAGCATCGACATAAGCCCGCTCAACATCAGCATTGTCTTTTGTAAATGGATGAGGATATTTATTACCAGCAGGATCCTCGAAATATGGATGTTTGCTGCCCTGCTTAAGCTCAATTCGAAATTTCCGAAGATATTTCTTTAGATTGCGGAATTTTACTATATTTGGCTTCCTCAACAAGCCCCTGCCCACGCATAGTTAACACCATATACAGGCATCCCTTTTATTCGGTGACGCCTTACCTTCTCGCTGGGATCGTATGGTTTTGCATGCGCAAGCACTTTCCAGTACTTAGATGGGGCTGGTGTGAAAATTTGGTCTAATGTCCCATCGGCAGAAGCTGTATTAAGAAGGTCCGTGATGAGTTCCTTTAATAATATAATCGCCCTAGGTCTGTTGCTTTCAACGGCAACGACATCTAACTCGAGACAATGGACAGTATATCTTTTAGGATTGTCTTCGGATTTGTATATGAGGAATGTTAAGTGCAGTACACCACCGGGCTCGTGCGACATGCTCTCTCCCCTCTATTATTTCTCATCTCTTGAATAAAATCCACATCACTCGGTACTATAATTATACAGATATTCGGGTTTACGTTCCAATACTTTATTAGCAAATTGTAAGCCGTTTTGCTTCCATAATAATTATTCCAACTAATACAATCCAACAACATCCACTATAACCAGTTGTTATTTATAAAAATAAGAAATGAGCCGCCCAGGACTCGAACCTGGTACCACCTGCTTAAAAGGCAGGTGCTCTACCTGATGAGCTAGCGGCCCATTAAAGAGGCTTATGTTTTGAGGTGCCCGCCGCGCCCCGCACCACCGCACTTCACATAGAATTCTATCAGTTCAGGAATTTAACAGGAGCCGTTTTATTTGTCAAACGAATAGGCGGCCTCGCGGATGATCGTCGCCTCACGCTCGGGACCCGTCGATATGAAGGATACCTTGACGTCGAGCCACTCCTCGATGAACTCGATGAAACGCCGCGCATTCTCCGGAAGCGCATCGAAGTCGCCTGTCGCGACATCTTCGTCCCACCCGGGCAGTTCCTGGTAGACCGGCTTGCAGTCTTCGAGGATCTTTGCGCCCGGCGGAAAGTTGTCGATCTCCATATCACCGAGCTTGTACGCGGTACAGACCTTGACCGTGGAAAACCCCGAGATGACATCGAGCTTCGTGAGCGCGATCTCCTTGAGCCCGTTGAGACGCACCGCGAACCTTGCCGCAACAAGATCGAGCCAGCCGCACCTGCGCGGCCTCCCCGTCGTTGTGCCGTACTCGCAGCCCTTCTCTCTCAGGAGGTCCCCTTCCTCACCGGACAGTTCCGTCGGGAAGGGTCCGTTCCCGACCCTCGTCGTGTACGCCTTGAAGATCCCCACGACCCTCCCGATGTCTCCGGGAGCCAGGCCGGTACCGGTCAATGCACCCCCTATCGAACACGAACTCGACGTGACGAAGGGAAACGTGCCGTGGTCGACGTCCAGAAGCGTTCCCTGGGCCCCCTCGAGGAGTATCCGTTTCCCATCCGATTTCATCCGGTAGATCATCTCCCGTGTGTCTACTATGAAGTGGGAGATGAGATCCTGTATATTGACAAAGTCGCTCGCGATCTTTCTTTTTGGAAGGACCGGGACGCTGAATATCTCGAGGTACCTGTTGTGCCTTTCGACATTGCTGCTCACCAGGTCGAAGAGCTCCTCCTTGCTCATCAGGAAATCACCGAATCTCATGCCGGCCCGCGTGTACTTGTCGGCGTAGGCCGGACCGATGCCCTTGCCCGTGCTTCCGATACTCTTATCCTTGAGGTCGGATTCGTACACGTTATCGAGAACCCTGTGGTACGGCATTACAACAGTTGCCGCCGAGCTGATGAAAATCCGTCCCTCGACGTCGATGCCCCTTTCGATGAGCTCCTGCAGCTCCGTGAAGAAAGCGAAAGGATCGATGACCATGCCGTTTCCGAGGATGCCGGTGACGTTCGGGTACAGCACTCCGGAGGGAATCTGATGAAATGCGAATTTTCCGCTTTCGTTAACGACGGTGTGGCCGGCATTCGCGCCGCCCTGGAACCTGATGACCACATCATGGCGAGACATGAGATAATCGACGATCTTCGCCTTTCCCTCATCGCCCCACTGTCCGCCCACAATGACCGTAGCGGGCATCTTACTCTCCTATTCTGTATGTCCGGCTCAATCCCCAAGCACTATATTGCACGGTGTACCGCCGCGCAACTCTTTTTATCGGAAACACACATGAAAACACCGCCTCGAAGGACGGCATTCCTCATGATGTATTATGTAAAACCGTAGGTGTTAATCCCTGAAGAGCGATTTGATGATGGAAAGGGTGGCCGGTGTTATGGAGCTCGGGCAATTGTCCGGATCACCGGGATTGCTTCTCTCGATACTGATATCGGCGATGCCATCGCCCAGCTCGTCTCCGATCTCAAAGCCGTTCGTATAGCCGTCGTTGTCCGAATCCTTCTCGGCCAGGACAGCATTCCACGTGTAAGGGGGTTCGTTGTCCCTGAAATCCTTGCCGAAACTGTTCAGCGACTTATCAACCGTTGGGTCCGACACCGTATGGCAGAGCCTGCACTTGAAATGTACATGGACCGGCAGCTTTTCCATGTAGCTCATCGTACCGAGCAGCGCACCCGCCGAGAAGACGAGAACGCACAGCACGATCACCGCGAGACCCTGCGTCTTTAGCTTTAGGCGCAATTCGACCTCCTGACTTACTAGTATTATAGCAGCGTGTTATATCCCTGTCAAGGGGTGCTTCAGGATATCCTGCCTGCCTGGAAGCAGCGCGAGCTCGCCCAGGGCCGAATCCAGGTCCGCCTCGCATCCATACCGCTCGATGAGCCAGGCGAGAGCCGAGACGACGCGCTCCAGCGTTTCCGTGCCGTAAAGGCCGAGGAACCCTGTTCGTATGATCATGCCCTCGA
>DAOVFR010000059.1 GCA_030672805.1 Candidatus Krumholzibacteriota bacterium | reverse complement strand
GAGGATACTGATCTACAGCCGGGACAGATCCATGCTTGACAGCATGCATGAATGCCTGAAGTCACGCAACAACCTGCTCGTGACCGCCATGTCGACCCCCGAGGCACAGTCGCTGATCAGGAACGAGCTGTTCGGCGTGCTTGTCCTTGTCGGCAAGAACGATATGAAGCCGGTTCTCGATCTTGTACGTTCCGCCCACCAGGCTCCATGCCCTCCCGCCTGCATCATTATCGGCATTAACACGGACCGTGATGCAATCATCAGGGCGCTGAACGCGGGATGTTCCTACTTCCTGGACTACCCCCGCGAGCTCGAGAAGCTGAGGGAGATCGTGGACGGCCTGGCCCGTAAGCGGTCCGGCGTTATCCCGGAGAACGGGCATACCGAAGGTGAGCGGTCCGTATTGCCGATCGACGAGGAACTCTCGAGACGCGAAAACGAGATCCTTTTCCACCTGCTGAGCGGCAGGAACAATCGCGAGATATCGAACGAGCTGGGTATAAGCGAGAAAACGGTCAAGAACCATTTATGGAAGATCTACCGCAAATTCAAGGTTGAGAGCAGAACACAGCTTTTCAACCACCTGCTCCGTTCCTGCCCCTGCATGTCATCGTTTGCCGTGAAGGTCTGATGTCCGGCAGCGCCGCCCACTCCGTCATCCGGCCGACAGCCGCACCGAACCCGCGAGAGAACCGGAACGCCTGTACGCCGCGCGTGCAGAACCTGCCGGCGGACCATGCCGTCTGACCCACCGCACGTGCATCAGCAGATCCGGGGAAGGAGATCCCCGTAGGGAATATCGATGACACGTTCCCCGCCGAGAACCGTCTCCAGTATCACGTGTCCCGCGGGTCCCGCTTCGACATGGCCGATCACCACGGCCCGTACCCCCAGCGGATGAGCCCGCATGAAAGAGAGCACTTCATCGGTATGGTCCCCGTCGACCACGGTGACGAACTTGCCCTCGTTGGCGATATGAAGCGGTTCGTACCCCATCAGCTCGCAGCCCGTTTGCACCGCTTCGGAGACAGGGATCCGTGACTCATCGATACGGATACAGGCATTCGAGTCCGCGGCGATCTCGTTGAGCACAGCGGCCAGCCCGCCCCTCGTTGCATCCCTCATCGCATGTATCCCGGATGTTTTTTCGAGCATCGGTACAATGAGGTTCGACAGCGGGGCCGTATCACTCTTGAGGCCGGCGCCGAATTCGATCCCTTCGCGCAAACTGAGGATCGCCAGCCCGTGCTCACCGATCGTCCCGTTCACGATGACTGCGTCACCGGGACGGGCGTTCGCCGAGGAGACACCTTCACCTTCCACAATTGTACCGAGACCGGTCGTTGTGATAAACAGTCCGTCGGCTTTACCGTTCTCGACGACCTTCGTATCTCCCGTTACGACCCGGACACCCGCCTCGCCGGCCGCGGAGGCGATCGAATCCACGATTCTCTCGAGCACCTCCAGCTCGAGTCCCTCCTCGAGTATCAGCGAGAGCGATATGAACAGCGGCCTCGCACCCGACACGGCGAGATCGTTCACGGTACCGAATACGGCGAGGCGCCCGATATCCCCACCGGGGAAAAAGAGGGGACTTACGACGAACGAATCGGTGGTAAAGGCAACCGTCGATCCGCCCAGGGTGAGCACGGCGCTGTCCTGCAGCGGCTCTCCACCCTGGTCTCCGAGTTTGCCGGTCACCCTGGAAATAAGCTCCCTCATCAGGATGCCGCCGCCGCCGTGAGCCAGCAGGATCCGTTCTTCATCCCTCTTTCCCATCTCGTATCACTCCTTTTCTTCGTTCATGCCCGCTTCTCCAGCCTCGCGGCGCCGACCCTTACCTGCCCGAACGAGATCCCCCCGTCATTCGGAGGAACGAGAACGTGATGGTGCAGCCTGCACCGGCACGATTCGCCCAGCGCGGCGATGCGTTCGCACAGCAACCTGTTCTGGAACACACCGCCCGAGAGAACGACATCCGCTATCCCGCGTTCGCCGGCGAGTTTCTCCGAAAGGCCGACGACCAGGCGCGCGACGCTCTCATGGAAGGCGGCGGCAATATCGCTTCGGGCAACGCCCCGCTCCATGTCGTCGAGCAAACCCCGTATCACCGGCGCCGGATCGATGACCGTCACATCGTTTCCCCCGAGACCGAAACGGTAGTACCGGCTGTTTTCTTCCGCATCGAGCGCGAGTGCCTCGAGGGCAACGGCCGCCTCCGCCTCGTAACTAACCTTTCCGCCGCACCGGAGAAGAAACGCAGCCGCGTCGAAGAGACGCCCCATGCTGGATGTGAGCGGGGCATTGATCCCGCGTCGCGCGAGCTCGAGCACCTTCCCCCGCGGGAACGGCTCGAGCAGGTGAGCGGCGGGATGCGCCGCACCGAGAACATCATCCCCGAACAGGTTCCACAGGTGAACCAGCGCCATCCTCCATGGCTCCATGATGGCGGCCTCACCGCCGGGAAGCGGCAGGTACGCGAGGTGCGCGAGGCGCTCGAAATCGTCGTACCGTGCCAGCAGGAACTCACATCCCCAGAGTTTTCCATCGGACCCGAACCCCGTGCCGTCGAACGTGACGGCTATGACGGGTTCATCGAGTCCGTACTCGGCCATGACGCTCACCGCATGGGCGTGGTGATGCTGAACGGCGATTCTCGTCGCTATACCGAGCCCGTCCGCCAGCCTCGTCGTGAAGTAATCTGGGTGCAAATCGTGAACGACCACGTCAGGTTCGACCTCGAGAATCTTTATGAATTCCTCGAGCTCGGCGCGGAAGTTACGCTGACTTCTGAAATCGCCGAGGTCGCCCATATGTGGACTGATGAAAACCTCGTCGTCCCTGGACACGGCGAAGGTTCCCTTCATCTGGCCGCCAAGCGCCAGGATGCACCTCTTAACGGGACGGGGGAGTCCCGCCGGTTCCGGAACGAATCCGCGCGCTCTCCTGATCGGAACGGGAATTCCCGCAGGCACGAAGAAGATCGAGTCATCACACTTGTGGGCGATCGGCCTGTCGTGGACGAGCGCCGCGTCGGCGATGGAACCGAGGATCCCCTCGAGCTCCTCCTCGTTCGATATGAGCGGTTCATCCGTGTAATTGGCCGAGGTCATCACCAGCACGTCGAACGTTTCCATCAAAAGGTGATGCACCGGCGTATATGGAAGAAAGGCCCCGATGTATCCGTTGCCCGGAGCTATCGAACCGGGAAGGGGTATGCCGGCACGCCTGAGCAGCACGATGGGCGCCTCGGGCGACTCGAGCAGGCGGCGTTCGATCTCGCCGGCCCGGCAGTACCCCAGCAGCGTGTCGAGGTCCCTGAACATCAGGGCGAACGGCTTTGCGGGTCGCCTTTTACGCTCGCGGAGGGTCCGGACCGGTCCGGGGCCGGCGGCGGAACAGGCGATGTGGTACCCTCCGAGGCCCTTGACCGCAACGATAGCACCGCCCGCGATACGTTCCCGTGCACCATCGATCGGGTCTCCCGCGATCCTCTTCCCCCGCGCATCGATAAGCGTGAGCACGGGCCCGCACGCGGGGCACGAGACCGGCTCGGCATGAAAACGCCTGTCGGCCGGATCACCATATTCCGCCCTGCAGGCCGCGCACATGGCGAATGTGCTCATCGTCGTCCGCGGCCTGTCGTACGGCAGGCCCTCGATGATGGTAAAGCGTGGACCGCAGTTAGTGCAGTTGATGAACGGATACCGGTACCGCCTGTCCCCGGGATCGCGCAACTCCCTCAGGCACTCCCCGCATGTGGCCGTATCGATGGGAAACAGCGCCCGGGCTCCACCAGGCTCGTCACTCGGCAGGATAACGAATTCCCTCTCTCCGGCCGGTTCGGCAAGGGATGCCTCGATGCGGTCGATGCGCGCGAGCGGCGGCGGGTGTTCTACGATGTTGCGACCGAACTCGTTCAGCACCGCGGCCGGTCCCTCGATCTCGATGACCACACCCTCTCGGGTATTCTTCACGAACCCGCCGGCAGACGCCTCCTTCGCGTACCGGAACACCGTCGGCCTGAACCCGACCCCCTGCACGCGGCCGCCCACGATGAGTTTCAAACGCGTCGTCCCGGCCTGAAAATCTATATGCGCGACAGTGTTTTTCCAGTTCATCATACTTTGCGTCCCGTAACGAAACGTCCATAGGATAGCGGCGATCTGCATCCTTTGCCAGTGAAAAGGAAAACCGCGCGCAAGCGGCATGACCGGCACTCCGGCTCCACGCCGCCGGCCGGATCACGAAAGCGGCCTGACGCACCAGCCAGCACATGGGCCCGGTGCACGGACCTGCCGGACGGGCCTGCCGCACCAGCCGGCGCACGGGCCTGACGCACCAGCCAGTGCACGGGCCGTTTTTGCTTGAATGCGTTTGAAGCAGCGCCTACACTCGTGAATCGGGGCAGATAGATGGTGTAAGGAACATAAGGGAGCTATGAACGACGGACATGAACCGCCCCGGATCCACGGATACTCCTTCGGTTCGATCAGGATCGATGACGAAACGTACACCTCGGATGTGATCATATATCCGGACAGGATCACGGACTGGTGGCGGAAAACGGGTCACTACCTGCAGGAGGAGGATGTCATTCCCATCCTCGAGCACGACCCCGACGTCCTCGTGATCGGGACGGGGCACAACGGGGTCCTGGCCGTCGCACAGGAAGTGGAAAATCTCTGTAGCGAGCGGGGCGTAACGCTCATCGCGCGTCCCACCCCCGAAGCATGGCAGATCTACAACAACTTCGCGTCCGCGAAGGACAGGACGGTCGTCGCCGCCCTGCACCTGACCTGCTGATCATATCACCATTCGTCTGTTTTCAGGTATTCGTTGATGGCGGCCGCCGCCGTCCGTCCCTGGCCCATCGCGAGAATCACGGTCGCCGCGCCGAGCACGATATCGCCGCCTGCAAAGACGCCCCTCTTGTTCGTCTTCATCGTCTCATCGTCGGCGATGATGTTGCCCCACCTGTTCGTCTCGAGATCTGGCGTCGTATCCGGCACGAGCGGGTTGGAAGCGTTTCCGATCGCGACAATGCACGCATCCACGTCGATTGTGAATTCACTGTCCTTGATCGGCACCGGCCTCCTCCTGCCGGACGCATCTGGCTCGCCGAGCTCCATCTTGATGCACTCGACCGCATTCACCCACCCGTTTTTGTCCCCTATGATCCTGGTCGGGTTCTGAAGAAGGCAGAGCTGGACACCCTCCTCCTCGGCGTGGTGGACCTCCTCGATCCTTGCCGGCATCTCGATGCGTGAGCGCCGGTATACCAGGTAGACGTTCTCCGCGCCGAGCCTGAGCGCGGTGCGGGCCGAGTCCATCGCGACGTTTCCGCCGCCGAACACGGCTACGTTCTTCACAAGCGCTATCGGCGTGTCGGTCTCGGGAAACGAGTATGCCTGCATCAGGTTTGCCCGCGTGAGGTACTCGTTCGCCGAGTAGACGCCGTTCAGGTTCTCTCCCGGGATACGCATGAAGAGCGGGAGTCCCGCGCCGGTCCCGACGAACACCGCATCGTACCCTTCATCTTCGAGAAGCTCATCGATCGTGTAGAGCTTGCCGATCACCTTGTTCCTCTCGAGCTTGACGCCCATCCTTTCGAGGTTCTCGACCTCGCGCATCACGATCCGCTTCGGCAGCCGGAATTCCGGAATCCCATAGATCAGCACACCGCCCGGCTTGTGCAGGGCCTCGAACATTGTCACCTCGTGCCCCTCGCGCCGCACGTCGGCCGCCACGGTGAGGCCGGCGGGGCCCGAGCCGACGATGGCCACCCTCTTGCCCGTCGGCGGTTTCACATCCGGCACCTCGGCCTCGCCCTGTTTCATCTCCCAGTCGGCGGCAAAACGCTCGAGCTTGCCGATCTGAACGGCCTCGTCTATCGACTTGCGGCTCTTGCCCACGATACAGGTTCTCTGGCACTGCTCCTCCTGCGGGCAGACACGGCCACAGACGGCGGGAAGTATGTTTGTCTCCTTGATCTTGTTGATTGCTTCACGGTACTTGCCGTCGACGATGAACTTGATGAATGCCGGGATATCGATCTCGACGGGACATGCCGCGATGCATGGCGCGTTCTTGCACTGGAGACACCGCATCGCTTCGGTTCTGGCAAGTTCCTCATCGTACCCGTACGGCACCTCATCGACATTGCCGATACGCTCTTTCGGATCCTGCTCCGGCATCGGCTGCGGAGGAATCTTCAGTCTTTCCCTGGGTGTGAGTTTCTTTTCTTCTTCCATAATCTACACGTCCCTGCAGGACCGTTCCCTCCTTCAGTGATTATGCGGACAATGCCGTTCCATCGATTCCTTTTCTTGCTCCACGTACATCCGCTGCCGCATCATCATCTCGTCGAAATCAACCTTGTGGCCGTCGAACTCGGGGCCATCGACGCAGACGAACTTCGTTTCGCCTCCGACCGTGACCCGGCAGGCGCCGCACATGCCCGTGCCGTCCACCATGATCGTGTTGAGACTTACCAGCGTCGGGATCTCGTATTTCTTGGTCAGAAGGCTCACGAACTTCATCATGATCGGCGGGCCGATCGCAACGACTAGATCCACGTTTACCCCGTTGTCGATGAGTTTCTGGAGGGCGTCCGTGACGAGGCCCTTCATCCCGTATGATCCGTCATCGGTGGTGATGACGATCTGGTCGCTCGCAGCCTTCATCTTGTCTTCCATGATCACGAGGTCCTTCGTCCGGCCGCCGAGTATCGAGATAACCTTGTTGCCGGCCGCCTTCATCGCCCCGGCGATCGGATGCGACGGAGCAATGCCGATCCCGCCGCCGATAACGACGACGTTACCGTACCGTTCGATATGGGTCGGACGTCCGAGCGGTCCGACGAGATCGCATATCGAATCGCCGACCTCGAGCCGTGAGAAAAACTTCGTCGTCTTGCCGACGACCTGGACGACGAGTTCCAGCCACCCCTCGTCAGCGTCTGCATCGGCTATCGTCAGAGGTATCCGTTCGCCCTCGTCGCATGTCCTCAGGATAATGAACTGGCCCGCCTTTCTCTTCCGTGCTATATCAGGGGCATCGATCTTCATTCGAAAGACCTCGGGTGTGATGAACTCTTTCTCGAGAATCTTGCTCATACCGATCACTCAAATCCTTTTAAGTTATATAACTTTAATGAGTAACATGCCAGAGCCCCGGGATCGAGGCGCCGTAGGGAACAGGCCGGCCCGCCCCCTCTGATTAAGATATTCCATAAAAATCAATATATATGTAGCAAACCACGACTGCTTGAATCAAGAAATATTTACATCGACGCCGGCGTGTTACCGCCCGTTGCGCGGAGATTTCAACGGCATACCGGGGTGACGGCGCGGACGCCTCGCACGGCGCCGCTCTCTCCACCGTTGATAAGCTGCACGCCGGAAGCGACGAGATTCTCGACGCCGAGCTCGCTCTCGACGCGTCCCCTCACGAGAAACGGGCCTCCGGCGCGGAAGAGCTCGCGCGCCGCGCGCCGGTAGACACGCGGGAAAAAGGTCGCCTCGTACCGCCCCCAACTGTCGGAGAAGGTCACGAAGATCATCTCCTCGCCCCTGTCCATCGTCCGCGCCGCCTTCGTAGTGACCTTCCAGCCTGCAAGCTCGACGTCGCTGCCGACACGGTTCGGAAGATCGACGGAACGCGTCAGTCTCCGCCCGCGGGCGGCCGCAGCGATCTCGCGCTCGAACATCGCGAGCGGGTGGGCGCTGACAGCGAGGCCGAGCAGCTCCATCTCGAGCGCGATGCTGCGGGCAATGCCGTACTCCGGCACGCGGGGGATCCGCCCGAGGAGTGTCCCGGCGCCGGAGGCTGTCCCACGGGGCCGCGCGGCGCCCGAGCCGCGCCGCACTTCGGACCATAGAATATGCATTTCCCATAAGAGCTCCGGACGCGTGCGCCCGAACGACCGCATCGCGCCGCAGCGGATCAGCGTCTCGACCTCGTCACGCGCCG
This sequence comes from Candidatus Krumholzibacteriota bacterium, assembly GCA_030672805.1. Classification (GTDB taxonomy): domain Bacteria; phylum Krumholzibacteriota; class Krumholzibacteriia; order Krumholzibacteriales; family Krumholzibacteriaceae; genus DAOVFR01. Next base: position 3,006 of record DAOVFR010000059.1, on the reverse strand, counting down.
CCGGCACGCGCTCGAGAAAGTCGCCGAGCGACCGAAAAGGGCGCTCCGCGACGATCCGCTCCGCCGTGCCTGCGGTAAGCCCCTTGACCTGCATGAGACCGATGCGCAGCCGCTTCCCCCGTCCCCGGTGGCGGAAGCCGCTCCGGTTCACGCAGGGGGGCATTATCTCGAGCCCCATCCGCCTCGCCTCCTCGAGATACTCCTCCTGCGAGTAGTAACCGCCCCCGTTCGACAGCACGGCCGCCATGAACTCGGCCGGGTAGTGGGCCTTCCAGTAAACACTCTCGAACGACTCGAGGGCGAACGAGGCAGAATGCGCCTTGCAGAAAGCGTAGCCGGCAAATGAGGAGATCTGCCTGAAAATCTCCCCGGCCGTCTCCGCCGGGACGCCCCGCTCCAGTGCCCCCCGCATGAAGGAAGCCCGGTATGACTCGAACGTCTCGGCGTCGCGGTTCTTGTACGACATGCAGCGCCGCAGGCCGTCCGCCTCGGCGCAACTCATGCCGACCACCGCGACGGCGATCCGTATCACCTGCTCCTGGTATATGAGACAGCCGTGCGTATCATGCAGCACGTCGGCGACAGCCGGATACATCTCCCCGGCCGGCTCGAGACCGAGGTGCCTGAGGAGGTAGAGCTGCTTGCCCCCGTAACTCGACACGCCCGGCCGTATGATCGACGACAGCGCGGTCAGCACCTCGAAATCGTCACACTTCGCCTGGCGGATCAACTGGATCATCCCCGGCGATTCGATGTAGAAGCACCCTTCCGTGCGTCCCTCGCGGAGCATCCGCTTCGCGCCGGCGTCGGCGAGGTAGTCGATCCGCTCGGGGTGAAGGGGACGTCCCTCGTTCTCCCCGGCCATCGCCGCCGCCTCCTCTATCACGGCGAGTCCCTTCTGTCCGATGATGTCGATCTTGACGAGTCCCGCCTCCTCGACCTCGTACATCGACCACTGAGTGATCGCGTACCCCTTCTCCCCCCGCTGTAGCGGCATGAAATGAGTGATCGGCTCAGGCGCTATCACAAGCCCGCACGGGTGCGTCGTCATGTGGCGCGGGAAGCCGCCGATCCGCACGGCGAGCGGCATGAGGGATTTAAGCGGCTCGCGGTCGAACGGGATGCCGGCGGCGGCGGGAGAGACGGCGCAGGCCTCGGCGAGATGATCCACCGACGCGTAGAAGGGAATCCGCTCGATGAACGGGCCGACCTCGCCCCCGGGGATACCGAGCGCCCTGGCCGTCTCGCGGAGCGCCGACCGCGCCCGGAAGGTCGAACAGGCGCCGATCATCGCGACCCTTTCCTCGCCGTAGCGTCTGAAGATGTACTGCAGCACTTCCTCGCGGTCGTCGGTCGCGAAGTCGATGTCGAAGTCGGGCAGCTGCTCGCGCTCGGGATTGAGGAAACGCTCGAAGAAGAGGTTGTGCCAGAGCGGATTCACGTGCGTGATGCCGAGGGCGTACGAGAGAAGGCTGTTTCCCGCGGACCCCCGCCCGAGCGAGCGCATCCCGCGGCTGCGCGCGAATCGTACGATGTCCCAGCATATAAGAAAATAATCGGCAAGCCCCTTCTGCCGGACCACCGAAAGTTCATAGTCGAGGGTCTCCCCCGCCCGCCGCCACTCGGCCGCATCCACGCCGGAGGGGCATCCGCCGCTGCCGTTGCGGCTCCTTCCCCCGCCCAACCGCTCGGCGAGTCCCCTCGCCGCGAGCTTCCGGAGCATCGTGGCAGCGGTCTCGCCCGGCGGAACGGGAAACCGCGGCAGTTTCTTCGTACGAAGGTCAAGCTCCACCCGGCAGTCGCCCGCTACACGGCGTGCCTCCTCGAACGGCGCGCTGTCGCCGCGAAAAACCCGCTCCACCGCGTGCGGCGTGTGGAAGAAAGCCTCCGGCGGTGCGGCCTCGCCCGGCGGCAGCGTTCCGACGGTGGTGCGGGTGCGTACCGCGGTGAGAACCCGCTGCACGAACACCTCGCCGGGGTCAAGAAAGAAAACGGCGCCCGCGGCGACCGTGTGAAGCCCGAGCTCCGCGGCGAGGCGCCCGAGGCGCCAGCGCCCCCGGTCCCACTCCCTCCCCAAAGCGACGGGAAGCGCCGCACGCACGTTCGGTCTCCCGCGCAGGAGCCGCAGAACCCGCCCGTCGCCGGTCAGCACGTACAGATCGTCCGATATCCCGGCGAGCGCGTCGCATAGCGAGAAGTCCCGCTCGAGGTGCCGTGCCGTTACGAGCCTCGAGAGCTCCCGGTAGCCGGCGCCGTTCCGCGCGAGGAGCACCGCGCGCGCAGTATCGCCGCTTCCAGCCTTCCCGGGCGCCCCCTTTTGCGGCTTCGCCGTGCGCTCCCCCCACGGCCCGGTCAGTTCGGCGCCGTATATCGGCCTGATACCCGCTTCCTCGCAGGCCCGCTGGAACGGAACAACGGCATAGAGGCCGTCGGTATCGGTAAGCGCCAGCGCCGTCATCCCACAGGCGGCGGCCCTCGCGACGAGGCCCTCCACCGACCGGGTGCCTGCGAGCATCGAGAAGTTCGAGTGCACGGAAAGGTGAACGAAGCTCACAGGTCTATCAGACACCGGTTCCTGCTCTCCCGGTGCCGGCGGTATGAAGCGCCCTCCCGAAAACGGGAGCGACCCCTTCGGGAAACCGTGACCGCAGCGTATCGAGAGCGTCCCGGAGTTTCCGTATCCGATCCTTCCCCGCGGCGTCCCCGGACCGGAACAGTTCGAGCTGGAACGGCTCCGGCTCGACCCGCCACGCGGCAAGCACCAGCCGCCGGACCCTCACGCGCCGCGAGAAGAGACGCGCAAACACCCTCATCGCAGCCTCGAAGAGAAGCAGGTCGTCGGAGGCGGGGGCGGGGAGAACGTCGCGGCCGCGGACCTCCATGCCATCCGCGAAGCGCACCTCGAGGCGCACCCCTCCCGCCAGCGAACGCTCGGTGCGGAGCCTCCCACCCACCCTCTCCGCAAGACGGTAGCAGACCGCCTCGAGAAAACCGCGGTGGACCCTG
>DAOVFR010000049.1 GCA_030672805.1 Candidatus Krumholzibacteriota bacterium | reverse complement strand
GTACCGGTACGGTTTCCCCTTTATCTTGAAGTCATCGTTGCTCGTGTCGAACCCGGCTTCCTCGCCGCCGTAATAGGCGACCACCTTGATGCGCGCGGTGTTCACGGGGAGCTCCGGGACGGTCCAGGTAAAGGTTGTACTCGAACCGAAAAGACCGTTGGCGATGGGATAGTCGAAATTGGCGCCGCAGTCGATGCTGAGCAGGATGCTGATGGAATCGGGAATCTCGCGGGATGTGATCCAGTTGATATCATACCCCGTCCCGACGTCGAGCACATCGCTGCCGTTGGGGAATTCCACCCTCACGTAGATAATGCTCGGGATGTAATCGATCTGGCAGCTGTATCCCCCGATGTTCGCCGCCCCGCGCTGTATATAGCAGAAACCGTCCATTCCCCAGCCCGATCCCCAGCTGTTCTTGATGATCCATGCGCCGTTGCAGATCGTATCGTCCCACCCGACGATGAGCACGGCGTGGTACCCCACAAGGACCGTGCCGCCGCGGTAACAGCCGAACTGGTAGTCGTAGAAGTTCTCATATACGTCCATCGTGGTCCAGACAGGACCGGTCTGGAGCGCCTCCTTGATGGAATTCATACTGCTCGCGACGCTCGAGTACCCCGAGATGCGGGCGTAGATCGGGCACTGGTCCTCGGTGCAGGGAGGATTGGCGCCCGGGTTGTACGGCATGCACGTCTCGGGGACGCAGCCCGGATCCATGAATACCTCGTACGCATCGCCCGCCCATCCGCCGCCGCAGCCGGAGCCTGCCGAATTGCACGACATGACCTGCTGCTCGGAAAGGTCCTCGAGGCGGTCGTCGAAGATCAGCGTATGCGACTCGAGCTGCCCGACGGCGGCAAAGGCCCAGCATGAACCGCAGCCGCCCTGGTTCTTTGCAGGCGTTGTCCCGTTCATATCGCGCCAGTCGAACACGTCAGGATAGTAGGCATGTTCCGGCGCCACAATAACGGGGAGGCCGCGAAGCGCGCCCACCGGTGGCGGAATCGCACCGCAGAGTTTTTTCTTCTCCTCCCACGAGAGGCCCGAGACGGGTGTCACGCCGGCGGTCCAGGTTTCGCCCTGCTCGCGGAGCTTTCTGTTGAGCTCTGCGATCCTCTCTTGGTCGCTCTGGCGGGCCTGCGCCCCGGTGGGTTGAAGTAATATCATCGACAGGATTGCGATAACACCGATCAGTAGCGGGATTCCCGTCCTGCGTGGTCTCATACGGTTTCCTTCCTTGAATATGATAGTGCCGGCGCCGATCGTGACGTGAGCCAGCCGGACACCGGCAGAGCTGCTACGTACTATTACCTTCAACGCAATTCTATCACAAAACAGGATAGAGATAAACTTTTATATTTCAACGTGGTAGAAAGCGCCTGTCCCGGCGTGCGGGGCATGGATTTTCCAAATTCCACGGAAACCCGTAAGCCCTTTCGGGTGTATATAGAAATATCAGTTTTTCGCTGCCGGCCTATCAGGAAACCCGCGGGGCCGCGCCGGTGAGCCGGTGGGCCGTCCTTGCAGGTTCCCTGTTGAAGAATCGGGCGTTTTTTATTATGGTTGTTTTTCTGTTGATCCTTGGAAACAGGGTTCTGCGTTGCATGCGCATAACAGGTCGGAAACGTGTGATAATTCTGTATGTGTAGAGTCTACTTCAAACGGGGAGTATCGGACGATGGCGATCGATGTAAAGAAGATCGGTGAAAAGGTGGAGCGCGAGAGCGAAGTGCTGAAATCCGTACGGACCGAGATCGGAAAGGTTATCGTTGGGCAGGAATACCTGATTGAGCGGCTGCTCATCGGGCTTCTCTGCAACAACCACATCCTGATCGAGGGCGTTCCCGGACTTGCCAAGACGCTCTCTGTCACCACGCTCTCACAAACGATCCAGGCGAGTTTCCAGCGGATCCAGTTCACGCCGGACCTGCTGCCGGCCGACCTCGTCGGCACACTCATCTATAATCCGCGCACCGGCGAGTTCACGACGAAGAAGGGTCCGATCTTCGCCAATATCATACTGGCCGACGAGATCAACCGGGCCCCGGCGAAGGTGCAGAGCGCGCTGCTCGAGGCAATGCAGGAGCGGCAGGTGACGATCGGCAAGGAGAGTCACGCGCTCGACGATCCGTTCATGGTGCTCGCGACACAGAACCCGATCGAGCAGGAGGGAACCTACCCGCTTCCCGAAGCGCAGGTCGACAGGTTCATGCTGAAGATTGTCATCACCTACCCCACGAAGGATGAAGAGAGATTGATCCTTCAGAGGATGGCGGGTTCGTCACCCCGGCTCGACGTCGACCGTGTGATCGAGCCCTCAGATATCGTGAGACTGAGAGAGCTGACCGACGAGATCTACATGGACGAGAAGGTCGAGGACTATATCATCAACATCGTCCAGGCTACAAGAGCACCCGGTGAATACGATCTCGATCTCGCGGACCTGATACAGTACGGAGCCTCGCCCAGGGCCACGATCTACCTCGCGATGGCCTCGAGGGCGCACGCGCTGCTCCAGGGACGCGGCTATGTGACGCCGCAGGACGTGAAATCGATCGGCATGGATGTGCTGCGGCACCGCGTGATCGTCACCTACGAGGCCGAAGCGGAGGAGAGGAGTTCCGAGGATATCGTGCAGTCGATCTTCAACAACGTGGCCGTGCCATGATCTCCGGGGAACTGGCCGGCAAGATACGCATCCTCCAGATAACCACGAGAAAGATCGTGAACGATCTGCTCGCGGGGGGCTACGAGAGCGTCTTCAAGGGCCGGGGGATGGAATTCGACGAGGTGCGCGAGTACATGCCGGGCGATGAGATACGCACGATCGACTGGAACGTGACCGCCCGGATGGGGCACCCGTATGTCAAACGCTACGTGGAGGAACGCGAGCTCACCGTGATCTTTCTCGTCGATCTCTCCGCATCAGGGGCCTTCGGCAGCGTGAAAAAGCTCAAGAACGAAATCGCCGCGGAGTTCTGCTCGCTCCTTGCCTTCTCGGCGGTGAAGAACAACGACAAGGTGGGACTGATCGTTTTCACCGACCAGGTCGAGATGTTCATCCCGCCGAAGAAGGGGACGACGCACGTCCTGCGGGTGATACGCGAGCTCCTGAACTTCAAGCCGCGCCAGGCGCAGACCGATATCGTCGGCGCGCTCGATTACCTCGGCAAGGTGACGACGAAGAAGTCGGTCGTGTTCCTCGTCTCGGATTTCCAGGCGGAGGGCTTCGAGAAACCGATGCGCGTGATCGCCAAGCGGCACGACCTGATCGCCGTGACCGTTGTCGATCCCCGCGAGGCGCACCTGCCGAACGTAGGTCTCGTCGAGCTCGAGGACTCGGAGACGGGTGAGATCATCCTGATCGATACGGGAAGCGCATCTGTCCGGAACCGGTACGAACAGCTCGGGCAGGAACGATCCGAACGGTTCCGCGGGCTCTTTGCCTCGATGGGCGTCGACCAGATCGAGGTCATGACGGACAGGGATTATATACCGAAGCTCGTACATTTTTTCCGTAAGAGGGAACGGAGATACTAGGTGAACCGTGACCGTCGGAGGTCTCCATGACAGATGATCTTAAATTGAGCCTGAATCGCCCCGGGCCGCGCGGACCGCGCGGCGGCGGGCTGTATATACCTCTCGTTATCCTGATCGTGCTCGCCGCGGCGGGCCTTTTCCTGCAGATTTCGGGTGGACGCGGCGGGAGGAGCGTACCGGATGGTGGACTCCCGGCTGCGAAGATCGAGGAGCTCGCGATCAGGCTCGAGAGGGAAAACCTCCCCGGAGCGGCGGCGCGCGCCTGGATCGATTACCTGGAGTCGGCGCGGCCGGCAGACGTGGAAAGCGCGCGGATCTGGTACCGAATAGGTAAGATCCGGCATGACAGCGGCGATTACGAGGGAGCCATCGAAGCGTACTACCGCTCGGAGAGTCTCGCCGAGCTGAAGGAGATCGGACCCGGGATCTCCCGGCGCATCGCGGAGTGCCTAGAGGGGCTTGGGGCTTTCGCCGCCCTCAGGTACGAGCTCGAAAAGCGGACCGCGCTGGCGCCGTCCGATTCGACCGGCGGGGGTGAGGTCATCGCCGAGATCGGTCCCTGGAAGATCACCAACTCGGAACTCGACATGATGATCGAGAGCGAGATAGACGACCAGCTTTTGCAGGTCGGTGCGGCGCTCAGCCCCGAAGAGAAACGGCTTCAGAAGGAGAAGTTCCTCGAGAGCGTATTGAAGGGCAGGGAGCGGAACGCCTGGCTCGAGCGTTTCATCGCCGAAGAGCTTCTCTACCGCCGGGCCCGGGAGGAGAAGTTCCACGAGACCCCCGAGGTGCGCACCTTCATGAACAGCATCGGGCGGAAGCTCCTTGCGCAGAAGTATCTCGAACGGAAGATCGGCCCGGAGATCAAGGTGGCTCCCGATGAGCTTACCGCCTATTACGAGGCGCATGTGAAGGATTTCGAGGAGGACGGCGTACGGAAGCCGTTCGAGGATGTCAAGGACCGCGTATACATGGCGGTACGCCGGGAGAAGGAGATGGAGCTCCAGCAGCGTATACTGGACGAGTTGAAGGACCGCTACGACGTCGTGGTCCATTACTCGAAGCTTGGTAAATAGCTGGAGCGGCCGGACGGGAAGCAGTGATTGTTCATCGCATGATAAATCGAGCGGCCATCGCATCGCTCTGCCTCGCGGCGGCGGGCTTTGTTGCGTGCGGGGACAACGGCGGGGACGCGGCCGCGCCCGAGTCGTACGAGATCGACGAGAGCTACACGCGGGGGCCGGTGCGGTTCCGTGTGGCGCTGGACCGCAGGGAGATCACGATCGCCGACCGCCTGACGATGCTCCTGGAGACGCGTGCGAGGGATGGATACATCGTCGAGCTGCCCCGGTTCGGCGAAAAGCTGCACGAGTTCGGGATCGTAGATTACGAAACACCGCCGCCGGAGCTCGAATCGGACGGGACGGTCGTAACGCGCCGGATCTACCGGCTCGAGCCGTTCCTTTCGGGCGAATACCGCATCCCTCCAATGACGGTCTCGTTCAGGGAGGAGGGCGATACGTTGTTTCATGCGCTCGAATCGGACACGATCAGGGTCCGGGTGGGATCTATCCTGCCCGACGACCAGGCCGGTCTCGAGATCAGGGATATCACGGGTCCCGTCGACTACCCGGCCAGCTATAAAAAAGCGCTCATCATCGCCGCGGCATGTATCGCAGCAGCGGCTGCGGCCGTGTTTATCGTCATGCGTCTGAGAAAGAGGCGGGAGCGCGAGGCGCCTCCGCCGATGGCCCACGAGGTCGCGTTCGAACGCCTCGAACTGCTGCTGGCCCGCGGCTGGATCGAGGATAAACGCTACAGGGAGTTCATCGAGGAGATATCCGACATCCTCAGGCACTACATCGAGGACCGCTTCGGCCTCCATGCACCCGAGCGGACAACCGAGGAGTTCCTTGCCGAGGCGGAATCGGGCCCCGGAATCCCCGCCGACCGGAGGGATATGATCGGGACGTTCCTCATGTACTGCGATCTTGTCAAGTTCGCCGCGTACGAGCCGTCGGCCGATGACGTGAAACGGACGTTCGAAACGTGCAGGGATTTCATCGATGCAACGAAGGTAGAGGGGGTGAGGAACGCGGCGGCGTAGCCGCCCGGCACACATGAGATTCGCATCACCCTGGGCATTTCTGGCACTGCTCGTCGTGCCGGTGATAATCGCCTGCGCGAGCCGTCGCGGACGCGTGGGGAGCATCCACTTCTCCTCGCTCGGCAACGCGCGAAGGGCGGGCAGATCGCTCAGGATCCGTCTGGCCGCACTGCCTCTTATCCTGCGTATGCTCGTTCTCGTGTTTCTCATCACGGCGCTTGCGCGGCCGCAGTTGGGCCGGGAGAGGGTGAAGGAGGTAACGAAGGGCGTCGCGATAGAGATGATTCTCGATCGCTCGGGGAGCATGGGCGCCGAAATGGACTACCATGGCAGAAGATTGAACCGGCTCGAGGTGGTCAAGAAGGTCTTCGAGGAGTTTCTCGTGGGAAACAGTGAGGGCCTCGGGGGGCGGCCGAACGATCTGGTCGGCATGATCGCATTCGCGCGCTACGCCGATACGATGGCCCCGCTCACGCTCGGGCACGGGGCACTGCTCAGGTTCCTCGAGACGGTCAAGGTCGTCACGAGACGGAACGAGGACGGCACCGCGATCGGTGACGCAATCGCGCTAGCCGCTGCGCGTCTCAAGACGGCCGAGGAGAACCTCGAGCTCAGGGCCTCGGACGACGGGCAGAAGGAATACGATATCAAGAGCAAGATCATCATTCTGCTAACCGACGGACAGAACAACTTCGGCAGGCGCGCGCCCGTCGAGGCGGCGCGGCTCGCGGCCGACTGGGGTGTGAAGATCTACACGATCGGCGTCGGAAGCGGGGAGGGCGTGAGCACGATAAAAACGCTGTTCGGCAGGTTCAAGGTGCCCACAGGCGGCGAGGTCGATGCGAAGACCCTCGAGGAGGTTGCCGAAATCACCGGCGGCGCCTTCCGGCTTGCCGAGGATGAGAAGTCCCTCCGCGAGATATACGGGGAGATCGACCGGCTCGAAAAGAGCGAGATCGAATCGGTCAGGTACATCGATTACAGGGAGCTGTACGTGACGTTCGTTCTCATCGCGATGTGCCTGCTTCTTCTCGAGGTGGCGGCAGCGAACACGATTTTCAGGAGGATTCCCTAGGGGTACGATGCATCTCGGTAACGTGCATATGCTTTCGCTCCTGTGGCTCGTCCCGGTCATTGTCATGCTCTTTGCCTGGGCCGCGCACCGGAGAAAACGGGCGCTAACGCACTTCATCGAGGCGGGTCTCCTCGACCGGGTCGGCATATCGATCAGCCACGCCGGGCGGAGGTGGAAGGCGGCGCTCATCGTGCTGGGATTTGTCTTTATCGTACTGGCGCTCGCGAGGCCCGCGTGGAATCCCCGTCCCCGGACGGTGCAACGAAGAGGCAGGGATATCGTATTCATACTGGATGTCTCGCGGAGCATGCTCGCAGAGGACCTGGCTCCGAACAGGTTCCAGCGGGCGAAGCTCGCGATAAACGACATGGTCGAGCGTCTCGAGGGGGACCGTGTCGCGCTCGTCGTATTCGCCGGAACGGCCGTGCTCAAGTGCCCGTTGACGCTCGACTATGGATTCTTCAACCTCATGCTCGACGACGTGGACGTGTTGAGCGTCTCGCGCGGCGGGACGATGATGGGCGACGCGGTGCGCAGGGCCCTGGACGACGCCTTCGACGACCAGGAGAAGAAGTACAAGGACATCATCCTCATCACCGACGGGGAGGACCACGATTCGTTCCCCGTCGAGGCCGCGGAAGAGGCCGGCAAGCGAGGCGTGCGCATCATCGCGATCGGTCTCGGGGACGAGTCGCAGGGCAAGCGGATACCGGTCACCGACGAACGGGGCAACAGGGCGTTCCTCACCTACAGGGGGCGGGAGGTCTGGAGCAAGCTCGACGCGGCGACGCTGAGAAAGATGGTCAACGCCACTCCGGGCGGCAAGTACCTGAACGTCGCCACCGGCACGATCGATCTCGGTGACGTGTACATGAAGCTCATCGCCGGAGAGGAGAAGCGCGAGATCGAGTCGAAGACGATCAAGCTCTACGAGGAGAAATTCCAGATATTCGCATTCCTCGCGATGCTGCTTCTCGCCGTCGAGGTCTTCGTCGATGAGCGAAAGAAGGTTGCGCGATGAGGACGGGAGCCTGCATGAAGCGTTTTCCGGCGGTATCGATCGCGCTTTTGCTGTTCCTTGCGGCTGTTACCCGGGGCGGCGGGGCGCTCGCCGATTCACCCGGCAAGCTCGTTTCCCGGGGGAACGGCAGTTATCGCAGGGGCGAGTACGACAAAGCGGTCGAGTGGTACGAGAAGGCGTCGGTGCGTGCGCCCGAGTCGCCCATAGTTGCATTCAACACGGGCAACGCCTTTTTCATGAAGGAAGACTTCGCGGAGGCCCGGGAACGATTCGAGGATGCGGCCCTGCAGAGCCGGGACCTGTCGCTCGAGGCGAAGGCCTGGTACAATATGGGCAACTGCGCGTTCAGACAGGGCGGCAGGCAGGCCGACAGCGACATGGAGAAGGCGCTCGAATTCTACGAGGAAGCGGTCCGGTTCTACATGACGGCGCTCGAGAAGGACCCCGAGATTGCGGATGCGGCTCACAACCTCGAGGTCACGCGCCTCATGATCAAGGACCTGCTTGATCGCATCAAGAAGCAGCAGGAAGAGATGCGCAAGCAGCAGGAGAAGATGAAGGAGATCGTCGATTCGCTCCTTGCGCTCATCGACCGTGAGGAAAAAGCGATCAACAAGGGCACAGGCCTGGCAGGCGATGGTGCGAAACAGCGGAAGGACTGGCGGAAGAAACTGAAGTCCCTCGGCGACGATCAGACCGGCATCATGAACGGGACCGGCGAGGTCAGGGACAGGCTCGGGCAGATGTTCCAGGATCAGCAGCCGCCTCAGGCGGCACAGGCGGTCTCGCATATCGACACGTCCCTTGCCGGCCAGGACGAAGCGTTGAAAGACATCGAGGGACAGCGGCCCGCCGCCGCCGTAGCTGACCAGGAGATCGCAAGGGAGCAGCTCGAGAAGGCCGTCGAGGCCCTTACACAGGGTCAGCAGAAGCCGCAGGAGGGCGGCGAAAAGCCGCAGCAGGACCGGGCGCAGCAGGATCAGGAGCAACAGCAGCAGCAACCGGAACAGAGGAAGCGGGACGAGACCGCCGAGGCGATCCTCGACGAGGAGAAGGAGAACAGGGAGAAGCGGCGGAAGCAGGCAAGGGGCGGATACCGTGCCGTTGAGAAGGATTGGTAATCCGGGTATGAGCGCGTTTCGATCGATATCAGCATCCGCAGCCAGGATTGGATGGCGTCTTCTTGTCTGCGTGTCCGTTTCGGCCGCTCTGTTCGTGCCGCCGAAGGCCCTCGCGGACGAGATCCGTGTGCAGATCGAGGTCGAATCGCGGGACGTCTACATGGGCGAATCGTTCCTCATGCAGATATCGGTGATCGGCTCCGACAAGGCCGACCCGCCGGACCTGTCGGGAATCGACAACTTCACCGTCGAATATCTCGGCGGTTCGAACAACAGCAGCCATTCGATCACGATCATCAACGGACGGATGAAAAGGATCGTCAACAGGAGCTTTGTTTTCAGGTACAACGTGACCCCGGAAAAGGTCGGGCGGCTCACCATCCCGCCGATACGGATCGACGTGGAGGGGAAGGCGTTCACGACGAGACCCGTCACGATATCGGCGCGGAGGCCCGAGGAGACGGATGAGTTCAAGCTCCGGATCGAGCTTTCGCGCGAGACCTGCTACATCGGTGAACCGGTCGTGCTCACCGTTACCTGGTACATCCGCAAGGACGTGGAGGATTTCAGGTTCTCGGCGCCGCTGTTCGGCATCGACCACTTCGACTTCGAAACGCCCGAGGTGGATATCGACCGGCAGAAGAAGTATTACCGTATCCAGATCGGCGGCAGGGAGCTCGTCGCGGAGAAGGGCCGCGGCATTCTCGGCGGTGGAAGCTATGCAACGCTCAAGTTCAGCATCGCCATCATCCCCCGCAGGGCGGGCGTCTTCATAATCCCCGAGTTCGTCGTGGCATGCCAGTCGGGCGGCGCCTTCGGCGGGCGCGATTTCTTCAGGGATTTTTTCTCGGACGATTTCTTCCGGACGAGCAGGACGAAGCCACGCAAGCACGTTATCCCATCGAACACGCTGAGCATCACCGTGCGGGAGCTGCCCACGGCGGGGAGGCCGGAACGATTCTACGGGCACATCGGCGAATACCGGATATCGACGAAGGCCGCGCCCGTCGACGTTCACGTCGGAGATCCCATCACGCTGACGATCGCGCTCGAGGGTTCCGATTATCCCGGGATTGTGGATCTCCCGCCGCTGAAGGATGTTCCGGGACTCGCGGACGGATTCAGGATACCCGACGAGCGCGCCGACGGACGTGTCGAGGGAAAGAAAAAGATATTTACACAGACGATCAGGGCGCTGAACGAATCGGTTGCGGAGATCCCGCCTGTCAGTCTCGTCTATTTCGATACGAAGACCGGACGGTACGAGACGGTCGCATCAAAACCGATTCCGATAACGGTCCGCCCGACGAGGGTCGTGACGGCCCTTGACGCGGAAGGCGTGGAGCTTGCACCGGCCGGCTCACCGGTCGAGAAGTGGAAAGAGGGGATCGCGTACAACTACGAGGGCCCAGGCGTTGTTGCCCCGCAGGACGTCGGTCTCCGTTCCGTCATCACGGTCCCCGGATGGCTCGCCGCATTGATCGCGCCGCCCGCCCTGTATTTTATTCTGCTCGCGGGACTTGCCGCCGCAAGGAAGCGGAGCGCGGATCCTGGTGCGCGAAGGGCCAAGGGCGCCATGCGGCGCCTCGGGGCCCGCCTCGATACCGCCGCCGGTGACTCTTCGCTTACGCCCGGCCGGCTCTGCCAGGAAGTGATGGACGCGTTCAGGACGTACCTGGGGGAGAAGCTCCGGAGCCGCGGGTCGGCGCTCACCACGGGCGATATGGAGTCGATGCTACGTGCGATCGGCGTTCCGGGAGACCTCGTTCGCGAGGTGAAGGATCTCATGAGCAGTTGCGAGGCGGGTGCGTACGCGGGCGTATTCCCGTCCGCGGGGGACCGCGAGGAGTTGGTCGGTAAAGTGAGGGAAATGGCACGCCGGCTGGAGAGAAAGCTATGATGATCGATCGCTTTGGAAAAGCTCCCTGTCTCGCCGCGTTGTTCGCCGCGCTCCTGGCCGCGGGGGTTCTGCTTGTGCTTTCACAGAATGCTCACGCCGCCGGGCTTTCCCAAGCCGATATCGATAACACCCTTGCAAGGGGCGAAGAGGCTTTCCGCGGGGCAATGGAGCTCGACAGGACCGATCCGAAAGCCGCAGGCGATTACTACCGCAAAGCGATCCTTCACTTCGAACGCATCGTGGGCGACGGCGGAATCAGGAACGGCAGGATCTACTACAATATCGGAAACACATACTTCAGGCTCGGGGATCTCGGCCGTGCGATCCTGTACTACAGGCGTGCCTCATTGTATGCCGCGAACGATCAGAATCTCCGGCAGAACCTCGAACACGCGCGCAGCAGGCGTGTCGACCGTATCGAGAGAAAGCAGCGCGAGAGAATCTTCAAGACACTATTCTTTCTCCACTACGACGTGCCGTCCCGTATACGTTTCATGATCTTCCTGGTCTCATTCGCCGCTTTGTGGATCTCCGCGTCGACCCTGCTGCTGCTCAAGAAAGGCTTCCTGAAGCTGATCCTGGTCGTATCCGCCGTTGTGAGCGCGGCCGTCCTGGTTTCTCTCGCCGCCGAGTCATATTCACTCTCGCGGAGGCCGGGCGGGGTGATCACGGCGGTGGAGGTGGAGGCGCGCAAAGGCGACGCCGAAACGTACCAGCCGAGCTTCACGGAACCGCTCCATGCCGGAACGGAGTTCCGCCTTCTCGAGGAGCGTTCCGGCTGGTGTCACGTGGAGCTCGATGACGGTGCGAGAACGTGGATACCATCCGCATCGGGAGAGCTTGTCATTAAATGACAGCACCGGAAAGAAAGGAGTGCAACGTGAGTCTCAAACGTCTGTCCCTTCTGGCCGCCGTATCGCTGTGCCTGCTCGCAGCGGCTCTCTCCGGCGCCGCTTCGGCCGGCAAGGCGATAGCCCTGACCCCGGAGGTGATCGCGAAACTCGAGAGATCCTTCCGGCTCGACCCGGCCACGCGCTCGCTGATGAATGCTGTGACGAACAACGATCTCAAGGACCTGGCATACAACAGGGATCTCTATATCGGACACAACGACATCTTCAACTTCAGGATCGACGCGAAGGGCAT
>DAOVFR010000297.1 GCA_030672805.1 Candidatus Krumholzibacteriota bacterium | reverse complement strand
GCCTTTCAGGCGGCGCTTGACTACTCTGCGGGAGCGGATAAGGACGACTGGAGAAGGAATCTTGTCAAATACGTGGCGGAGGTGCTGTCCAGACGGCATGTTGAGTTCTATGAGGGGATTCTGGATCTTCTCCACGAGAGTGGATTGAAAGATGAAGCCGAATTGCTCACTCCCTTCACCATCGCCGCGGGTTACTGGAAAAAAGGCGATGACGTTGAGGTGCTGGACAGGTTGAATCCGGAGGTGCGGAAACTGGTGGAGCAGATTATTGAAACCGCGGCTGGTCCGCCTCTGGAGTAGTGCGCGTTATGAGAATGAAAAGGGCGCTTCTTATCGGGCCGCTGCCGCCGCTTATCGGCGGCGATACCGTCTCGACGATGAATCTGCTGAAAAGCGGGTACTGGCGGGAGAGCGGTATCGATATCGAATCTATCAACACCTGTGCGAAAGACAGGATCAGGATTCCCGGCGACAGGCTCTCGATCGAACAGGGCCTGAGAGCGGTCAGGATACTGGCCCGGGTGTTCCTGAAGATACCGACCCGGGACGTAGTCCTGCTCTGGGGGAACAGCCGCTTTATCTGCACGCTCGGAATCCCGATCATGATTTATGCCGTCATGGTGCGGAAACCATTCATCGTCAAGGTGTTCGGGGCGTACCTCGCCGAGCGTCTTCGGAACCTCCCGCGGCCCGTGAGGGCAGTGGTGACAGGCCTTCTTGGCCGCGCCAGGTTCGTGCTGCCCCAGACCGGCCGCCTCGAGAGTGAGCTTGTCGATGGGACCGGTATTCCTGCGTCGAGAGTGGTTAGCTTTCCCAATTTCCTCGCCGATGACGCATTGGGAAGTACACTTGGGGAAAAACGTTTCTCCGGCCGGTGCGTGTTCGTCGGGCAGATAAAAAGGGAGAAGGGCGTCTTTGATATCATCGATGCACTGAAGGGGAGGAATGACCTGGGCTGCGACTTCTACGGCCAGATCGTCGAGCGCGACCGCCGGGGGTTTATCGATGCCGTCGGCAGCTCGGATCGTTTGAGTTACCGCGGCGTGATCGAGCCGGGCGGCGTCATCGACGTAATACGGCGGTTCGATGTCCTCCTTCTTCCGACGTATCACATAGGTGAAGGATATCCGGGCGTGATCCTGCAGGCCTTCGCCGCCGGGACGGCTGTCATAGCGTCCGACTGGCTGTCTATACCCGATCTCGTCGAGGATGGGGCGAGGGGTGTGCTCGTCCCGGTGAAGGCACCGGGCAGGATAACCGGGGCGCTCGACATGCTGGCATCGGATCGGGACCTGTTTGATACGGTCAGGAGGAAAGCGTTCGAATTCGTCAAATCCTTTTCTGAAGAAAGGATCGTTCGGGATATACTTATCAGGAGGGTAGAGGGCATCCTGGGCCGGGCGGGAGATTGAACGGGTTCACGGAGGTATGGCGCCGATGTATCGGTGAGTAGCGGGATCATCCAGGGACTTCGCCTGTCCCTGCGGCCGCCGCAGGGGATCAGAAATTGAACCACTTGTTGATCTTTATCGCGAAGGTGTTGTCGCCCGCCATCGTGAAGAGCCGCTTCAGGTCGCGGTCCGGCTTGAACTGTCCGTACTCCTCCTCGAAATCGGTTGCCCCGCGGGACCACACGAGAAAGATCGTCGATCCGGGGCTGTACTCCCACCTGAAGACGAGGTTTGTCCTGAACTGCTTGAAGTTGAAGTCGGGATTGTCCGCGTAGTCGTACGGTGCGAAACGATCCTCGTACTCGGCGGCATGCGGGCTTACGACTTCCCGCAGGTTGCTGTAATCTCCCGCCGCGATGAAGGGCATGCCGTAGAACTGCAGGCTCATCTCCGGTGTTATCGTGTAGTTGAGGCGGGTCGTGATGCTGAGCACCCTCGTGTCGAGGTGACCGAGGATGTAGCTGCCGCCGATCTCGTCGACGTACTGCATGTCTTTTCTGTCGATGAGATAGGAAGGGCGTATCGTCATGTCGAACCTTCCCGACGGCCTGATCGTGAGCCTCGGAGACATTCTGAACGAGTAGAAGCCCTCGTCGTTCCTCGAATAATTCCCGTCGTAGCCGAACGTGACCGATTTGCGGTTGTCGGTGTTGAAACCGTGCCAGGAACTGATGTTTCCCGGCCTCAGAACGGATGGACCTCCCCGGAGCAGCGCATTGGACTGGGAGGGCTGGTTTCGATTGATGCCGCCGTAGCAGGACCAGTAGTTGAGGAACTGGGCCCAGAAGTTGACGTTGCCGCCAATACCGAACATGTCACCGCCGTAATTCCAGACGTCCCAGACGTTGCAGTTGATGCTGTACTGCCTGAGGATCCGTCCCGGCTCGAACTCGCGGTATCCCGCCCAGAACGCAACGAGGTTCAGGTCGGCGTCCTGCATGTAGCCGATGTCGTTCGCCTCGAAACCGGGGGTGCGCGTAATGTACCCGAGCCCGTACCGCCAGTGTCCGCCGGCGAACTTGCCCACCCAGAGATTCGCGGCGAATCCGTTCATGTGCGTCAGCGATGAATCTACACCGAGATGTGTCGCGTCGGGGCGCTGGTAGTACCTCGCCGGGGAGGTCTGAAGCTCGAGCATCGCCTCCTCGCTGCCGCGGAGATGACTTCCCATGATGCTGGCG
>DAOVFR010000012.1 GCA_030672805.1 Candidatus Krumholzibacteriota bacterium | reverse complement strand
GGGCCGCGCCTTCTCGATAACATCGGCCAGGCGGGCCGCGGTGCCGCTCGGCGAGTCCTTCTTCCTGTTATGGTGGATCTCGACGATCTCGACGTCGAAGTCGCCCAGCGTCCTTGCGACGTCTTCGGTTACCTTGAAGAGGAGATTGACGCCGGCGGACATGTTCGGGCTGATGATGAGGGGAATGGTCCCGGTCGCCCGTTCGGCCGATATCAGCTGTTCCGGGGTGAACCCCGTCGTGCCAATAACGATCGGCTTGCCCGTTTCCTCGCACAGCCGGATGCTCTCCAGGGCCGCCCCGGGGTTGGTGAAATCGACGACGACGTCGCCGGCGGGAAGCACCTCTTTGAGCCTGCCCGTGACGGTGACCCCGCCAAGCAGGCTTCCCAGCCCGGGATGCCCCGGCGACTCGACGGCGCCGGTGAGTTCGAGCTCGCCGTCTTCCGCGATCTCTTCCGCCACGGCCCTGCCCATGCGTCCCAGCGCCCCACAGATGATCACTTTTATCATCGCGATCTCCTTCTATTGTGATTCGGCCGGTTTCCCGCGTTGGAAACCCGGCCGAACGATTCCCTGTAGCTCTATGGTGAACGGCCGGATCCCGTTAGACCCGAACCTTTTCCTTCTTCAGTCCGTAGGCGTCGAGGGCCTTTCCGAGTTTCTGCCGGTTTTCCGGAAGCATCCTGACAAGCGGAAGACGGACGTCGCCGACCTCCCAGCCGAGCATGTTCATTGCTTCCTTGACAGGCATCGGGTTCGTCTCGATGAACATTGCCCTGCCGAGCGGCAGCAGTTTGTAATGCCACGTTCGGGCCTCGTCGTACTTGCCCTGTTCGTAAGCGGCGATCATCGCCAGAATGTCCTTCGGCACGATGTTCCCGACGACGCTCACGACACCTTTCCCGCCTATCGCAAGGATCGGGAAGGTGATGGGGTCGTCCCCCGAGAGAAGGGAGAAATCGTCCCCGCAAAGCCTGATGATCTCGGACATCTGCTCGATGCTGCCGCTCGCTTCCTTGACGGCGACGATCATATCGTGCTTTGCAAGACGGGCAACGGTTGCCGGCTGCATGTTGGTCCCTGTCCTGCCCGGTACGTTGTAGAGCATCAGCGGCAGCCCCTCGTCGGCGATCTTCGTGAAATGAGCGTAGAGGCCTTCCTGTGTCGGTTTGTTGTAGTACGGGGTTACGACCATGGCGCCGTCCGCGCCGAGCTCGCGGGCCTTGTGGACGTTTTCGATCGAACGCGCCGTAGAGTTCGTGCCGCAGCCGGGGACGATCTTGAGCTTCCCGGCTGCCTCCTCGACGGCGATCTCGATGATCCTGAAATGCTCTTCCCACGTGTATGTGGGGTTCTCGCTCGTCGTGGCGCAGGGGATGAGTCCATCCGTGCCGGCGTCGACGTGAAACCTGACGAGCTCCCTCAATTTGTCTTCATTGAGGCTCCCGTCCTTTTTGAACGGTGTAACCAGCGCGATATATAGTCCTTTCATCATTGCCCCTGCCTCCTTGTCTCACAACCCTCTCGGAAAACCTCGGAAACGCTCACTGTATCTCGACACTAGGGGTTATAACGTGGCGGTGTCAAGATTAAAGGGGCCGTCATTTAATCACGACACATCGATATCGCCGTAAGCGACCGTCCAGTTGTTCGGATCGAAGAATCTTTCCTCGAGTGCCGCATCGCTGAAAACGCGGCCGCAGAAAACGAAGCTTTCCGAATGCCGCGCATGATATCCGCATCGGGCAAACACGGAATCGAAGAAACCGTCGTCGTGTCCGCAAAAAGAGATCACCTGTGCACACGAAGCAACATGGTAAAGCGTGGCGTGAAGCAGGAGGAATGCGGCTTCCGGAACGTTCTTCGTTCTGTGAAGCACGTCACAGACGGCAATACGTCCGCCCGCATGCTTGGTTATAACGAGGCACTCGGGCCTTCCCCGCATGGTGAGCACGTGGAACGTATAACGAAATTCGGGGTGGTTCTCGTATCTCCATTTCAGGTACTTCAGATCCTTCCATGCCGATAGCACTTCGCGGCTCCGCACTTCTTCGAGGAGCCCCTCGATATCCTCGGGCGCGGTCTTCGTTGTAACGATCGCCGCCCCTTTGAGTGAGGATCGAAGTCCGGCGAGTTTCGATTTCAGGTAGCGTCCGAGAAGCAGTTTGTACACACGGTCCGGCAGCGCTCCCCAGATCTTTCGAAAGCCGATCCGGTAATAGTAGCATTTCAGCCTGGTTATTCGGCGCCACGAGATGTCTCTCATGAAAACCGGATATGAAAGACGGTTTGGAAAGCCGAATACCGCTTTTAGCCCCATGCCGGCCGCGTGTGTGTAGTTGGCCTCGGCCAGTCTCGCGAACCATCCCTTGCCGCGCTGGTCGTGCCGGACCATCGTATCACACGACTGGCCGGCGCAGACCTCGCGTCCCCTGAAGTTCAGATGGTTTCGCATCATACAGTACTGACCGATGATTTCATCATCGGCTTCGGCGAGTGTGATCCAGCCCTTTCCCTGGACATGATCGATGAACTGCCACCGCCATCGCCGCATCGTTCTATTCGCATCGAAGACGCGGTTGAAGAGGGCGAGAATGCTCTCTTCATCACCGGGCCGGTATTCCCGCATCTTCCCGTTCGGATCGCTCATTACTCCATCTCCAACGCGCTCGACAGCGGCGCGTATTCGAAGCCGCTGTCCGAGGCGAACTCGAGAAAGCGCTCGATATTCTTCAGGAATGATTCGAGCTGTGTTTCGTTTTGCACGAACGGCGTCGCGCCGGGCAGGAGCGTGCTCGAATGGAAGAACATATTCAAGAAGCGGTGTCCCGTTCTGATGAAGTTCCCCGCCAGCCGGATCATGTCGCTGGAGCTGTTGGTCTCCGGTGACAGCAAGCGGAAGCTGTTCACCCCGAGCCTGTCCAGGATGCCGATAACATGGTACCTGGAAAGAGCCCCGCGCAGGAACCTCTTTCTGACGGCGAAGCATGAGCTGAAGTTGTGTTGAAGAAATCCGATCGTCGCGGGCACCTCGAGCAGGCTGCCGCCCGGGCTCTCCCGTGGGAAATCACCGGGGGCGAAACGGTACGTGAGCGCCGGAGCTTCGGAATAGTCGGGTCCTTCGTGTTTCGACCAGTCGATGAAAGGTGTGACCGAAGAGTCGACCTTGTATTCGAGATCTTCGATACACCGTGCGGCACCCCCGCCCATGCCCCATCTGCCGGCCCGAAAGCACACGGGGGCAAATCCGAAGCGACCGATGATTGCCTCGTGAAGGTTTTCCATCTTCTTTCTCACGAGCTCTTCCGGCAGGTTGCACAGCATCGTGTTCCGTCCGCTGATCTCCTCTGCGAAGGGAGGGGTGTTCCATGGGTGGCAGTGTGCGCCGATCTCGCAGCGCCCCTTCTCATGAATGTTTCGGATCATGCGGCAGGCGTTCTCGTTCGTAACGACGGGCCAGTTGACAAGGTAGGTCGGAATGGCGCCGAAACGGTCGAACAGGGTTTGGAGCCGTGGAATGCGCGATACATTCTCGACGTGAATCTCGCTCCGGCTGTAGTCGCCCCACAGGTCTTCTTCGGTGTCGATGGTGATGAAGAGACGTATCGGCACGATGCACCTCTTGCGTTGAAACACCCGTACGAGCGTAATACGGCAATGCCGCTTCGGACAAGTATAACAGAATGTATATTATATCGGTTGCGGGCAATTCATTTTTCCGTTGACAATATTTAGATATCATAATATAATAATATTATTATGAGCAAGAAAATGGTGAATGCGAAACGAACGATGAGAAAAACCGCCCCCCTGCCGGACGGCGAGATAGAGCGGTTAGCCGAGGTGCTCAAGGCACTGGCGAACCCGGCACGGCTGCGTCTTGTCAACATTCTCACCTGCGGGGAGTGGAGCGTTTCGGAGCTTTGCGAGCTGTCAGGGCTCAAGCAGTCGCTTGTATCCCAGCAGCTCAGGAATCTGCGACTGAACAATATCGTAAAGAGGAGGAAGGAGGTTCCGAACACATATTACAGCTTGAACGAGAAAAACGTAGTGTTTATGTTGAACTGTCTCAGCCGTTGCGGAAGCGGAAAACCGAAGCATACAAGGAGCAGAAATGAGCGATAACGTGTTACATGTGGCAGAGGCCGATTTCCAGAATGAGGTCCTGGAATCGGATGTCCCCGTCCTGGTCGACTTCTGGGCTCCGTGGTGCGGTCCCTGCCTGATAATCGGCCCGATCATCGAGGAGCTGGCGGGCGAGTACGGGGACAGGATCAAGTTTGCCAAGGTAAACACAGACGAGGGCCAGGCAATTGCGGTGAAGTACGGTATCATGGGGATCCCGACACTCAAGCTCTTCAAGGGCGGCGAGGAGTTCGATTCGTTGGTCGGCGCCGCGCCGAAGGGAATGCTCAAGGAGTTCATCGACAAGGCGCTGGCGTAATTTTCCGGCCGGATACTTGTTCCCGGACGGGAGAAGCACTCCGTCCGGGAATTGGCAATGGCCGAACGATAAGGGAGACCCCCGTCGTGGAGACGGGGTCTCCCGTTTTTCGACAGGCCGTGACCGCACGGGAGGAACGATCTTAGGGAACGATCTTCCCTTTGCATATTTCCCACGTCTGATTTATACTGGACCGCGTATCTGGGCAGCACCGGTGCGCCGGCAGCGCAGGATGACACGGGAAGCGCGGTGGGCGCACACACGCCGGGGCCGGAGGCCTTGAAAGGGGGACCGTTTGGCAGAGCTTCCCTTTCTTGCCGGCGAACAGGGCAAGGGCCCGTTTCTCGTCGTGCTCTTTTTCCTCTCCATAGCGGTCGTCACCGTGTGGGGGACGTGGGAAGGGACACTTTCCATGTCCGAAGAGGCCGTGCTGGCCGAGACGGCCAGGGAGATCATCGTCACGGGCGACCTCCGGGTGATGCACTTCGACGGTGAGGCGGTATACGACCGGGCGCCTCTGCCGCTCTGGACAACCGCCCTTTTTCTCAAAATGTTCGGCACTGTCAAGGTTGCCGCTCACCTTCCATTCGTCCTGTTCTCGATCGCCACGCTTTTCATCGTCTACCTCCTCGGTGGTGTGACGGTAACCCGCGACCCGGCCCACAAAGGGTGGATCAACTGCGTGCGGGCCGTCGGACTGCTTTCGGCGATCGTGCTCTCGGCGAGCCCCCTGTTCGGGCGTTTTGCGCCACACATAAACGAGACGGGGCCATTCACCTTCTTCGTGAGTCTCGCCGTCCTTGGGTGGTTCCTTCTTCCATCCCGCCGGGTCGGCCATGCATGCTGGGGCGCCGGCATTGCGGGCGGCATCCTATGCGCGGGTGCGGGGGCGGTCATCGTAATACCGGCGGGCCTGATAGCATGTATTGCCGACAGGCAGCGTCGTTCTCTCTGGCGGGATCCGGTATTCCTGCTGGTGACATTCGCCGCGCTGGCCGCCGGAGTCCTCTGGCTGTTCCCGGTGTCGGCGCGGGACCCGGCGGGGATCAGGGCGAACCCGCTCTGGGCGCTGCTGTTCGGCCTGGCCGGCCATTCACGGGCGGGTCTTGCCGGCTTGCCCGCAGCCCTGCGGGAGGGTTTCCTGCGCAACCTGCCGTGGTCGGTGCCGGTCGTTGCGGCATGTATCAGAGTGATTGCGGGCGTACTGAGCAGGAACGGTAAACAGGCATGGGAGAAGGACGCGGCACTTATCCTGTTCGCCGCGATCCTGTTCGTCATTACAATGCTGACCCGGCCTTTCAGGCTGGAGGAGCTCCTTGTCGTCCTGCCGCTCCTTGCGGTCATCGCAGGACGGGAGATCGCCCGGTGGGCGACGGGATCCGGGATGGATGCCGGGGCCGGGGGTCGGGCCGGGGGCGGCGGAAATGAGGAATGCGTGCACCCGTTCAATGCCGGGAGGATCTGGTCGTTCAACCAGGCAATGATCGCGATCTTCTGCCTGCTGATCCTGCTGCTGTCCGCCACACCGCTCAGGCTCCACCGGAGCAGCGGCGACCGTATCGACGAGGTCGCCTTCGTGGCGCGTGAGTTGGTCGAGGAGGGAACGAAGCTGGCAAACTTCCGCCAGCACAGGCGCTTCCAGGCGGCACGGCTCCTCTTCTACGGGAACAGGTCGATCGATCGGCCCATTCGCACACCGGATGAAGTTGCCCGGCGGTTGAGGGAGGATCCGGACGCACTTTTTCTCTCGTCCACCGACGACATGTTGGCATTACGGCAGATAGAGGGATTTCCCTTTCACCTCGACATGAAGTACCGGGCGGGGGAACTGGTCCTCTTCGGAATCGGTGAATAAGCATTCAATGACAGGAAGCGAGAGGTAGTCATCTCATGAGGGTTGTCGTTTACTGTGCGGTTCTATGCGTATTTCTGTCCGGCGCCGGATGCTCGCAGCCCGATATCGACGGAACGGGGCTGGTCAAGGTTTCCGGGCACGTGTATGCATTCATCGCACCCGGCCCGTCCGCGTGGGAGGGGCTCGGGGCGAACAGCGGGTTCGTCGTGGGAAGCGAGGCGGTGCTGGTCGTCGATTCCCGGTACACGCCGCATCTTGCGAACGAGCTTCTCGAGGCGGTACGATCGGTGACGGACTGCCCGGTGCGCTACCTTGTGAACACGCATTACCATCCCGATCACACGTGGGGAAACGCCGTTTTCAGGGACGCGGGGGCGCGGATCATCGCCAGGGTCGAGACGGCCCGCGACCTGGAAGAAAACACACCCGTCTACCTGGAGTATTACAGGAACAGGAGGCCGGAGGTCTACGCGGAACTCAAGGATATCGATCTGGCGCTTCCCGACAGCACGTTCGAGAACAGGCTTTCGATCGACCTCGGCCGTGTCGAGGTGGTCCTCGAGTTCCTGGGCCCCGGGCATACCGCGGGCGACTGCGTAGTTTCCGTGCCGGCGGAGAGGGTTGCCTTCACGGGCGGCCTGGTCGTGAACGGGTACCATCCGAATCTCGGTGACGGGGGTGCGGATCTGGAATGCTGGCTCGAAGCCCTGGGGAGGCTCGAGGAGATGAGGCTGCGCCGGCTAGTACCCGCGCAGGGGAAGGTCTGCGGGGCGTCAGTGATCGGGGAGAACAGTCGGTATATCGAGACGCTCCGGGAACTCTGCATCGAACGGATACGCGGTTCCGTTTCCGTCGGCGATGCCGCGTTCGACGTGAAGGTCCCCGGCACGGAGGGCTATCTCCAGGAGAACCTTCTCCCCTTCAACGTGCAGGCGATCTTCCGCAGCGAAGTGCTCCGCGTCGTGCAGCCCGGTTTCACCATGAACATGCCGATCGAGTTCACCGTTGCCGACGGCGGCGGAGGCGCGAAGAACGGCCGGATCCGCTGGTCACGCGAATCGTTCAAGACGGTCCTCGAGGTAGAGGTAAACTGGCAGCCGACCGTACGAAGCGAGGTGATCGTCCAGGATGTCCATGACCGGGTCGCCCGTTTTCTCGCCGCGGACGGCATTCACGATATGCAGATCATGGGTTCCCGGAGGATCTTGGTGGGGGACGAAGAGGCGCCGGCGTCGTACGGCAGGTGGGCCTACAAGAGAGACAGCGGGTACATGGGCGGGGGGGTCTGGACGTGGGCCGTCATCGTCAGGAACGGAAAGCTCTACACGATCAAGTTTTCCGCCAACACGGGAAACGACCGAGCGGCGGAAGAGCGGAGCATGAAAATGCTTGAGTCAATCGTCTCGACTTTCAGGACGGACCGGGACTGACCGCTGCCTAGCCTACGCGCCGTGTTTTTTCAGCTTGCCGGCGTTCGCAAGAGCCAGTTCCATGATCGAGGTCGCATCGAACACGCCCAGGCCGCCGCGGTCGCACTCGCGTTCGTTGAAGGCTGTCGAGTCGTCCTTCCCGCATGAAGTCGAATGTATCAGGAACGGCACCGGGTGCCAGGAGTGGCTCTTCAGCGCGCAGGGCGTCGAATGGTCGCCCGTGACCATGAGCACGTCGGGTCTCAGTTCCGTGATCATCGGCAGGTTTGCATCGACCTCCTCGATCACCTTGATCTTTCCCTCGATATTGCCATCCTCGCCGTATGAGTCGGTTTTCTTGATATGGATGAAAAAGAAGTCGAACCCTTCATTGTAGATCGAGCGGAGTGTGTCGAACTCCTCCTTTACGGAGAATCCCGTTTCGACCAGCTTCATTCCGCAGAGACCGGCGACACCGCGGTAGAGCGGGTACGAGGCGATTGCCGCGGCCTTCAGTCCGAACCTCTCGCTGAAGGGCTGTATCAGGGGCTTGCTCGAAATGCCCCTCATGAGAACCGTGTTCGCCTTCTGCTCGTCGGCGAGGACCTCGTTGGCCCGGCTGATGAACTCCTCGATGATCCTGGCCGTTCGCTGCGCTTCGGGTACGCGCGGAACTGGCGGGAGCGGTTTTACCCCGGTGAGCTGTGGGTCCGTTTCCTCGACCTCGGGCGAGAGCCCTTTTCCCCTGAGCACGACGCCGAACCGGTACTCGCGCACCGGCATGACGATGACCTCGATGCCGTCGATCTCGTGTATCGCATCGTCGAGCTTGCCGGAGATTCGAACGCCCTCCTCGTGCGGTATCCTGCCGGCCCTCCGGTCGGTGAGCACTCCATCGCCGTCCATCGTTGCAAAGTTGCCGCGGATCGCCACGTCAGATTCGAGAAGTTCGAACCCCACTCCCGTTACCTCGAGGGCGCCGCGTCCGATATCGTTCTCGGGGGCGAGCGGGTCGTATCCGAAGAGTGCGAAGTGAGCCGGTCCGCTTCCCGGCGTGATGCCGAGCGAGATGGGCAGGCTCCTTCCGCAGAGACCGTTCGCGGCGAGTTCGTCGAGGTGGGGTGTCTTTGCTGCTTCGAGGGCCGTTTCGGGGAACTCGTCGTTTCTGATTCCGCCGAGGCCGTCCAGGATAAGAAGGACGATCTTCGTATCAGCGTGGCGCAGGAGGTGACCGAGCATGTCCGTCTCCTTTTCGAGATCTCGATACATTGTGGCGGTTCCGGGGAGGGAACCATTACGATGCGACAAGGGTATAGGTTCTGTGAAGCACATGTCAAGGAGGCGTGTTCCGGTGCGACCGCCATCAAGGACTGCATGATGGTTTGACAGCGGAATGCGGCTTCCGTATTATCGGATACAACGTCTGCAAGAGAGGAGCCAAGGTGATCACACGAAAGATCGTTTATGGATGCCGGCGGTTAGCGGTGATGCGGTTCATTATTTTAACCCTGGCAGGTATTTTTACGTTCACGCTGGCGGGATGCGGGGGCGGTTCCGGGGGAGGGCGCCTGGGCGAGGATGCGATCAAGGGGATCGCGATCGCCGAGACCAACGCGGGAGTGCTCAAGGAATGGACCGAACGCAAGGTGAAAGCCGACCTGCTCATTCATATCGACGTGATGGACGACATGGCGGTGTTTCCCCCGATGCATGAAACCTCCATGAAGAACGCGGCTGCTCACCTGAAACGGGGAAACGTCGAAGTCGTGGACCAGGTAGCCCCCGTGATCGAAAACGGTGGGGTCGTGAACCTTGGATACCGTGCGGGCTTTTTCAAGAAGGTTATCTGGGTGGTCCCACTCGGCAAGCCGGTTGGGTCGATGAACATCGACGGCTTCAAGAGGTATCTCGTACAGAAGAGGAAGTACAAGCAGGAACATATCGACAACCTGGCAGTGAGCGGCCCGTACATCGAAGGGACGATCGACGGCATCCCACTCACCATTACACGTCTCGAGGACCTCGACGTCGGCGAGAGCAGCGCACTGCTCGATATCGACCTTGCCTATTTCCAGGGCATGAAGGCCCAGATTCTCTCGTACCAGCCGGGCACGAAGAACCTGCTGAAATTCATTCAATTGCTGAGTGAACGGAAGATCGACACGAGGCTCGTAAGCATCAACATGTCCACCCTGAACGGCGCTGCCCCGATCGACATTCGTTTCTTCGGACGTCTCATCGAGGAGGCCGTTTCGAGCCCCGGGATGCTCGGCGGGCGGACGCCCGAGAAATGGTCGTTGATGATGGAGGCCGAGGACTCCCTCGTCGCGGGGAGCTACGGGGCGGCGGAACGGATCTACACGAGGCTCGTCGAGGAATACCCCGGGAAACCGGGTCTCCATTTTTCCCTGGCTGTCGTGCGGGGTTTCATGGAAAAGGGAATGGAGAGCAGGGAAGCCGCACTGGAGGCGCTGCGGCTGGAAGGCGTGTACATCAGAGCGTTCTTCCAGCTTGCCATGGTGCTCGCCGTCAACGGAAGGGTCGATACGGGAGTCGAGATCATAGAGACGCCCGAGCTGACCAACATCCTTTCGCCAGTCGAGCTCAATCATCAGAAAGGCATTTTCTTCCTGAACGGGGGACGCCCATTCGATGCGGTGACCTACCTCAAGAAGGTGGCCGACATGCAGCCGAAAAACTTTACTCTACATACGGCGCTGTACAGGGCGTACAGCGAGGCGGGCCTCAGGGAACGGTCGACCATGATACTCGAGAAGATGAGACGAATCGACGAGTGGCGGATGAAGCGGGAGATGCCGTGGGCGTTCAAGCAGCTCGGGATAAACTACGAGAAGGCGACAATATATAAAAATGCCCTAGAGGCTTACGAGATCTACATCAGTATCGCTCCGCCCGATTCCGTCAGCGGGGAGATGCTCGAAAAGATCGCCAGATGGAGAGAAATGTATAATAAGCATCCTTGATTCGTTGGGAAACCATCACGGCGGGTGGCGCCGATCGGGCCCCCGCTCGCTCAGCCCTTTGCGCCCCTCCTCTTGTATCCGCGAAGTATCCCGGCGAGATGCGTGATCCCTCCATTCTCGAGTGCCCCGGAGAGCTTCCCGAGCGCTGCGGATAACAGCTCCTCGTTCCGCAGCCTGATCGTGACGGTATAGCTTCCCCCCTCCAGGTTTTCCGGATGGTGGATCCTGGTGCCGGGCGGCAGGTGCATGGCGGAGATCGTTTCTTCGATGTCCCGCCTGTCGCGGCTCATCATGGGAAAGCATGCAGTCCGGAGGCGCTCGAGCAGCGCCGTTGCGTCCATATGCCGGCCGGTGAACTTCTCCCAACGCTCCTTTCCCTGATCCCCGAGAAAGAGCATCAGCCGTACCGCCTCCCTCCTCTCGCTCCTGCTGAGTTTTCCGGACGTAATCATCGATACGGCCCGCACCGCGTCGACAGCGTGGTGTTCCATGAGCATCAGTAGATCGCCTGGCGATACGTCTCCACGGTGGAGCGATCCGGTCACCGGCTCGCCGAGCTCGATGATGCGTGTGAGACGTTGGACGAATTCACCGGAGAGTTCCCTGCCGAAAACGCTCGACAGGGCCCCGAGCAGCGTTTCGGCCGCTTCACCGGCGAACGCCGCCGCTTTTCCGACGAGCAGTATCCTCTCGAGCTCGGAAAGAGACTCGCCGTAGGGGATCTCCTCGAGACAGAGGGAGAGGGCCTCGAGCGGCGTGATCGCTCCCCCATCGATCCGCAGTATTTCGATACGTTCGAGCCCGGCGGCGCATGCCGCCGCGATCCGGCGGTGCCCCTGCAGCACGGCCGGTGCTTCACCGGCGCCGGACGGTCCATCGAGAACGAGGGGCGGGTGCATCACGCCGTACCGCGCCACGGAGTCTTCGAGGTCGCGATCAGCGATGCAGGCGTCCGGTTCGCCGGGCAGAGCGTACCTGAACCGGAGCGGAGCCCCGGGGCCGACCTCGATGCCTGCCGGGTCAATGGTGTCCAGCGATCGTTCCGGAAGCAGTGTCATCGTGAATCTTTCCTGGTCTTCATGGCGCCTTGTTTGCGTTGACACGAGTCTACGCGGCCCGAAGGCGGGCAGTCAATCCGCGATTCCAGGCTTTTTCGGTCTGCCTGTTGAATTCACGGGATGATACGATTATATTCTCTAGGATGAAAAAGGTGCGTACATCAATAATCCAGGCCTTCGCAGTCGCCCTTCTCGGGTGCGTCATCGCGTTCACACACAACGCCGTGTCGGTAAACGGGATCAACCCGTTCAGGCGGATCGGCGATGTTCCCGTTCTCGGTGTCGAGGAGTGGGGCACGGAGGACGGGCTCCATTTCCTGACACTCGAAGAGGTGCGTTCTTCGCTCGCCTCGGGCGCAATGCTCATCGATTCCCGTACAGAGGATGAGTACGCCGAGGGGCACATCCCCGACGCGATCAACCTCGATTATTTCGAGATGGGAAAGTACCTCGACAGGGTGCTGCCCGCCATCTCGTCCGACCGGGGTATTATCATATACTGTACCGGGCTCGACTGCGACGATTCGGAGATGCTGGCCAGGGAGCTGTACCTGCTCGGATTCAGGAATTTATTCTGCTTCAGGGGTGGATTGGAGGAATGGGAAAATTCCGGTCTCCCGGTGGAGACCGGTTCGGAGTCGGCCGGATATGGGGAGAGTGGATAGATCAATGCAGTGGAGAGAGGCGCTTTTCGGGATCGAGACGGCCGGTCGCGGTACGGATGCCGGACGTTGGATCTACAACCCGTACCTGCTGCTTGTGTTCAGATTGGTTCTCGCAGCCGTCTTCATCTATGCCGCTTTCCTGAAGATCGGCAAGCCGGTGTCTTTTGCCGAGGAAATCAAGATGTACGGCATCCTCGACGCCGGCCCCACTCTCTACATCGTGGCAATCGTCCTGCCGTGGATCGAGTTGCTCTGCGGGCTCAGTTTCATCTCCGGATTCTTCATGAGAGGCGCGGCGCTCATTTTTATCGTCCTGAACGCCGTATTCCTGGTTTTCGTATCGATAAGAACGGGGTATATCATGAACGGTGAAGGGATCGCTTTTCTCGAGGTCTACTTCGACTGCGGCTGCGGTTTCGGGTCCACGTATGCATGGAAGAAGATACTCGAGGATTTCCTGTTCCTCCTGTTCTCGGGAATCCTTTTCGCCGCTCCGGTTTACAGGTTTGTCCTTGTCCCGGCCCGGGCGGGAAGATGATGTTCCGTACGGCCATAACCACTTTCTGCCTCCTGCTCCTTCTGATCGTGCCGTCCGTTCCCCGGGCGGTGGAAGTGAACGATATCGATGCAGGCACGCTCGAGCTTGGTGTTATTCTCGGCGAGCCGACCGGGGTCAGCGTAAAGTTCTGGACGACCTGGGAAACGGCGGTCGATGTCGGGGTTGCATGGTCGTTCCGAAGGCACGGCCACATCACGATCCACGCCGACTATCTTTTTCATAACTTCAATTTCTTCAAGATCGAGGATGGGAGGCTTCCCGTATATGCCGGCGTCGGGGGGAGGTTGAGGGTCGAGGACGATGACACGCGCATCGGCATCCGTATCCCGGTCGGAGCCGAATATATACTCGAGGCGTATCCCTTCTCGGTATTTCTCGAGATCGCTCCGGTTATCGACCTGGTTCCTGAAACCGGCACGGAGCTGAACGGGGGGCTCGGGTTCAGATACATCTTCTAGGCGGGAGCTGTTGCAGCGAACGCCCGTTTCCGTTCGATTTCCCGCATATACGTTTCCGGTTCAACCGGTGTGGCGATCATCGGGATGCCCGGGCGGTGCCTGGTCCGGCCTGCCGAGCGTGATGCCGAGCGCCTCGGCCGTCAGCACCATCTGCCCGTGTGGATCGACGACCTTTAGCATTTTGACTGCCGATTTGATCGTCCCATTGCTGATCTTTCTCCCACGCAGGCAGACCATCCGGCCGAACTCGCCCCGTGCTATCAGGTTTACCGCCTCGACGCCGAATCGTGTCGCGAGGATGCGGTCAAACGTCGTCGGGATCCCTCCGCGCTGGAGATGTCCGAGAACGGCCACCCTGGTGTCGATGCTCGTGCAGAGTGAGATACGCTCCGCGACCCAGCGGCCGATACCGCCCAGCCTGCCCGGTGTTCCATCGGCGCCGGGATCCTTCTCGTAGACTTTTTTGCCCCCGAGCGGGCAGGCGCCCTCGGCGACGGCAGCAATGCTGAACCTGCTGCCCGACACCTTCCGGTTGTAGATATGATCGCAGACCTTGTTAAGGTCGAACTTGATCTCGGGGATGAGGATCACGTCTGCTCCGCCCGCGATCCCGGATTCGAGCGCGATCCAGCCGCAGTCCCTTCCCATCACCTCGAGGACGAGAACACGGTGGTGGCTTTCGGCGGTCGTGTGGAGCTTGTCGAGCGCGTCGGTAGCACAGGTAACCGCGCTGTTGTAACCGAATGTGACGTCGGTGACCGCGAGATCGTTGTCAATCGTTTTCGGTACACCCACGACCGGGATGCCCTTCTCGAAAACCGCCTGGGCGATCTTCATCGTTCCGTCACCCCCGACGGCGATCAGGACGTCGATTCCGAGTTTCCTGATGTTCTTCACGATGTCGCCGGTAACATTCTTGAAGACGATCCTGTCGCCGGTCTTGACGGGATAGTTAAGCGGGTTTCCGCGGTTCGAGGTGCCGAGGATCGTACCGCCCTTTACCTGGAGCCCGCGCACATCCTTCGTGGTAAGCCTGCGATGGCGCCTGCCGTTGAGCAGGCCGTCGAATCCGTCCTCGATTCCGTACACCTCATAGCCGTACAGCAGATTCGCCGTCCGCACGACGGCACGGATCACCGCATTGAGACCCGGGCAGTCGCCCCCGCCGGTGAGTATGGCAATCCGCTTGATCTTCTTCGACTTCCGCGAGCTTTTCTTCGCCGCGGCCTTTTTCTTTCCTGTTCTTGCCTTTTTCACCCGTGCACTCACGTCCGTTCCTTTCGTTCGAGGGAGCAATTGTATCCCGTAATGCAATCTCCCGGTCCCCGTTCCACTCACGATAGCAGGATATTACATGACAGGGAGCTCAATTCAACGTGTTTGTTGAACCCCGCCGCCGTTCGGCCTTGACCGGCCGGCCCGTTTCTGATATCTTAGGCAATATCGATGTTCTTTTACCACGGTTCTTCCCGGCGAGACAGGGGGAAGGGTTGTATCTGGAGGGATTGTCATGAAGAGAGTGCTGGCGGCGATTCTTGTTATCATGCTTGCATTCACGCTCGGGTGCTCGAAGAATGATAAGGACAAGAGGCAGGAAAACATTCCCGAGAAGGCCAGGAGCGGGATGAAAGCATCGCTCATCGATCAGGTAAGCAAGGAACCGGTCGATATCGCGAAGACCCCGTACGTGTATGTCTACGGCGATGTCGAGTATTATTTCAAGACGAAGGAGAACATGGAAGCCTTCAAGAAGGACCCGGAGAAGTACCTGAACAAGAAATAGCGCCACGATACATGCTTTGCATTTTGCGAATTGAATGCAAATAGAAAGATTAAAGCCTCCCCCGGGAGGCTTTTTTCATGTTCCGATCGTTCCCCGTGGTATCCCCTGATTCCTTATTGTCGCCTATGCTGCCTCATCGTTGTGGACCGGATAACAGCCTGAATGGATTTAAGTTAAGGACTAAAGTCCCGCAGGCCCCCTTTGTCCCTCTCCCCCGAATGTGACCAAAGTCCCGGTTGTTGGAACACCCTTTGCGCTCGACGCTCTTCGCGCAGAAGCTTTCCGAAGATGCCGGCAGGCGGAAGAACGTCATCAGGGCGGTGGTCTCTTCGGCCGGTCCGTCATGCCGGGGAAGTGAATGATATGAATCCTCCGTGAAGGATTTCCGGACATCCTGCGGGGATTTCCCGTTCAGCATGGAGGAAGAACAAAGGAGGGAAGGTACATGAGAAGGAGCCTTTCAGCCGCGGTTCTGGTTGTTGTTCTGGCTGTCGCCTCTTCCGCCGCGTTCGGGCAGGAGCCAAAGCTCGTCGGCGAGATGGAGGCGCAAAAGATCGTTCTTGACGGGGAGAACCATGAGATCGCCGTGCCGGCGGACAGGGTGTACCCCAGGGACACAGTCGAGTATACGCTGCGGTACCGGAACTCCGGAACCGCCCCGGCCTCGGGTGTCAGCCTGGTCGGACCCATTCCTCAGGGCACGGCGTTCCTCGACGAGAGCGCTACCGAAGTCAGGGGCGCGACCCCTCTCTTCAGCATCGACGGCGGGAAGACATACAGGGAGGCCCCCGTCACCTATGTCGTGGTCAACGAGCATGGCGAACGCGAGATCCGCAACGCCACGCCGGAGATGATCACGCACGTCAAGTGGATGATAAACGGGGCGCTCGATATAGGTCAGGAACTTACTGTCTCTTACCGCGTGCAGGTAAAATAGGCGGACGAACTCCTGGTTGTAGATACTTGTTCCTCTTCCGACGAACGTCGAGCGAGAGAATGACTCTCCCGATGGAAGAGGCAGAGAAGGATGGTGAGTGGACATGACAATGAAACGGCTTTCAGGATCATTGCTGCCGGTTCTTGTGCTTGGTGTGATGCTCGTCTCCATGGCGGCCCACGCCCAGACACCGGCCGGCACGACGATCCGGAACCAGGCTTCGGCCACGTTCGAGGATCTGATCGGCAATACATATATGGCCACCTCGAACGAGGTCACGACGGTAGTGCTGCCCGTTTACGGAGTATCGGTCCTTCCCGATGATTCGGGCGAGAACCCACCCCTCGTTCCGGCCATGAGCCAGAACGCGATTCCCGGGCAGACGGTTTACTACAGCTATATGATGACAAATACCGGTAACGACGTGGATACGTACTCGCTCGAACCGCTGCTCGATGCGGTCAACACGACGATGACGCTCGGCATCGGCGATATTACGATCTACCACGATGTGAACGGCAACGGTGTCCTGGACGGTGGGGAACCCGTGATATCCGCCGGAGGCGTGCCGGGAAATCTCGGCCCTGTGAACGCCGGTGCAACGGTGAGCCTGCTGGTTTCCTGCCAGGTTCCCGGAACGGCCTCCGCGGGTGAAGTGGCTTACGTCGGCATGCAGGCCACTTCGGCCGGCGATCCGGCACAGATCGACACGAGGAACTATCACCTGACCACGGTCGTGGCCGATGCAACGCTCACCGCCTCGATGTCCGGTCTGCCGGCGAACGTCGATCCGGGCAACACGGTCACCTACACGATCAGCGGCGCGAATGTCGGGAGCGACATTGCACACGGTGTGACGGGTGCTTCGGTCGGTCTCACCGGTGTGCTCATCCATGACATCCTTCCGGTGAACCCATCGACCAGCCAGCCCCTCGCGCTGTCCGGCGCTCCCGCGGGAGCCCCGGCAGGCGGCACGGTCCTGTACCTGCCGACGGGAAGCCCGACGGCCGGTTCGCCCGAGACGTGGGCGTGGTCGGCAGCCGCCGCGGCGGGGGACATCGCGATCGCGTACATCACGAACGGCGATCTCGCGATCGGTCAGAACTACAGCTTTACGTATGATCTTGCCGTTCCCGCCGATATGCCGGCCGGCATCATCAACAACGACGGAGCGGTCGCATTTATCGACAACAACGTGGCCACGCCCGATCCGACGATCGTGACGACGAACAACACGCAGATCAATGTGAACGTTCTTGCCGACATCCTTGTCGGTCCGAACGGCGTTCCCGGCGCCGGCACGCCGCCCCTCTACAACGACGACGTGCAGGCCGTTGCGCTCGCCTATGCGAACACGACGGTCGATTTCGTGAACACGGTGCAAAACGACGGCAACGCAGTCGACGAGATCAACATCACGCTGAACCCGGCCTCTACCATTCCGGGCGGTTGGAGCGTTCAGTTCTTCCGCAGCGACGGCGTCACCCCGCTGGCCGATACGGGTGCCGACGGTATTCCCGACGTGGGCCTGGTGAACCCCGGTGCCACGAGAGACTTCATCGTGCGGATCATCATTCCCGGCGCCGCCGCCGCGGGCGGACCGTACCTGGCGGTCGTCGAGGCGATCTCGGCCAACAACCCGGCCGTGTCGAACCTCACGACCGACGAGATCACGCAGGTTAACCCCGCAGCGGTCGATATCGGCAACTACGACGGCGTTCCCGGCACCAACAACGTTCCGGTCAACCAGAACGCCGACCCCGGGGTCGATGTCGATTTCGCACTCGACGTGATCAACACGGGCGGTTCGATCGACAGCTATTCACTGTCCTCGGCTGTTCCGGGCGGATGGACCGTTACGTTCTATGAGGACACGAACGGCAATGGTGTTCTCGACGTTCCCGAGCTCACGCCTATCGCCAGCATCGGTCCCGTTGCTGCCGGCGGTGAAGTCAACATCATCGCGCGCGTGAGCGTGCCCGGCGGCGAGGCTCCCGGCGTGAACAACACAACCTTCCGGGCGACGTCACAGAACAACCCGGCGATCTTCGATGAGATCGCCAACACCGTAACGGTGAACACCGCCGCGTCGGTGACGATCGTTCCGGACCGGAACGGTACGGCTACCGCAGGCGGAACGATCCGATACACGCATACCGTGACGAATACGGGTAATGTCAGCGATACCTTCCTGTTGAGCTTCGTGAGCTCGAACGGGTGGGGTTATTCGTTCTTCGATCTGCTCAACAACCCGATCGCATCGGTGATCCTCAACCCCGGCGTCTCGGAGGACGTCGTGGTCCAGGTCTCGATACCGGGCGGAGTGCCCATCGGAACGGTCGAGACGGGTACGATAACCGTAACAGGTCAGGCCACCGCTGCCACCGACAACGCGATAGACGTGACAACGATCGTCGCGGGCAACCTCGTGCTGACCAAGTCGGTCATCCCTGCCGGCAACCAGCTTCCCGGTACGGAGCTAACCTACAGGACCGACTACTCGAACGTCGGCACAGCGGGCCTGACAACGATCGTGCTGTACGATGCAATCCCTGCCTGGACGCAGTACCGTGTCGGTTCCGCGTCGGTGGGAACGCTCGCACCGGGGATCGTCGGCATCACGATCGAGTTCTCCGATGATGGCGGAACGACCTGGGTCTACGTGCCGGTCAGCGGCGGAGGCGGTGCTCCCGTGAACTTCGACGCGAACGTGACGAACATCCGGTGGGTGTTCAACGGCACGTTGGCCGGAGGCGCCGGCTCGGTCGACGGTCCGAGCTTCATCGCAAGGATTATCGCTGAGTAGTGTAAGGCACCTATGAACGATCACGCGGTGGGGCCGGGACTCTCCCGCCCCACCGCGACTCAGCGATCAAAAAGGGATTAGAGGCGGGTCCGGGGTTCCGGGGACCGGCCTCTAATTCAGTATTAGGGGAAGGGTGAGGGACCGGATGACGAAGGATTGCCTAACTGGTTGTTTTACTGGAAGTTATTGATTTCATAATGCAGGAATCGTTTCAATAACCCGGCGAGGCGGCGCCGTGATAAGAGCAGGATCGAGACTGGCACTATTCCTCAAGGGACCGGGCGCTAAGCCTTTGCTGTTCGTCTCGCTGTTCCTGAGGCTCATGTTCACGCCGGCGACGGCCTTCGCAGAGGTCCCTCCCGCCGGTCAGATCATCTCGAGCCGTTCCGTTGCCACGTACGAGTTGAATTCCTCGCAGCTTCAGGCGCTCTCCAACGAGGTCACCCTCAGCGTTCTCCCCGTGTACGCACCGCAGCTTGTCCCCGACGGCACGGTCACCGGCCCCGCGATGACGGTGCGGGCCTTCAGCGGCGAGACGGCCGTTTTTCCCTTCAGCCTGACAAACACCGGTAATGCGGACGATTCGTTCGATCTCGCCGTCGTGATGATGGATCCATCCGATTTCGTGCCGACGGCGGCCGTCGTTTACCTGGACGCGGACGGCGACAGTCTGGTGGACCCCGGGGAGCAGGTGGTCACGCGGGCGGGACCGATCCCTCCCGGCTCATCGGTGGCGCTGCTCCTCGCGGCGGATCTCCCCGGGGGGCTCTCCGGCGGTGAGACGGCCCACGTCGATCTCACCGCACGTTCCGTGAGCGATGCGTCGGCGTTCGACAGCGGCAACGTCGTCCGTATCGTGGCGAGGGACGAAGCGCGGGTGACGCTGGCGCTCGGTTCGGACGTCATCCGGGTGCTTCCCGGCGAGGAGATCGCTTACACCCTGCGATTCACCAATACGGGGGAGCGCACCGCGACCGGTATCGTCGTTTCCGACTTCATCGATTACAGCGGATTGTGTACGGGGACCGAATATGTGACCGGCTCGGTCACCTCTTCCCCGCCGGGGAGGATCGAGTATTTCGATATCGACGCATTCCAGTGGGTCGAGGTCGCCCCCGCGCCGGACCGGGTGAGGGGAATCAGGATACACCACGAGAGCCTCGTTCCCGGCGCGCAGGGAAGTCTCGGTTTCAGGGTGAGTGTGCAGTCGGGCCGGCCGGCGGGTGAGATACTGAATACCGGCGCGGCAAGCTACACGGGGGGAGACGCGCAGATCTACAACCTCTCGTCGAACGAGATC
The DNA here is from genome assembly GCA_030672805.1 of Candidatus Krumholzibacteriota bacterium. Classification (GTDB taxonomy): domain Bacteria; phylum Krumholzibacteriota; class Krumholzibacteriia; order Krumholzibacteriales; family Krumholzibacteriaceae; genus DAOVFR01. The sequence continues at coordinate 1,145 of DAOVFR010000012.1, read as the reverse complement.
GCGGTCACCGTCGGCCGGGTCAGCTCGGTGGCTCTCGGGCCGGCGGGAAACCCGACGGCGGAGACGGGCGGCCCGGATGACTGCGTCGTCCTGAATCTCAACGGCAGCGATACGACATACACGTTCTGGCACGAGGTGCGGAGCGGCGGCAACTTCACCGATACGCTCACCGTAGCATTGGCCGATTCCTCGCTGATCGCTCCCGACTGGGGGGTCCGGTTCATCGATTCGGTGGGCGCGGCCCTGCGGCACGGCTCGCCATTCACCGCGCATCTCGGGGCGCTCGAGAGCGGAGGTTCCAGAAGGGTTGGGCTGAGACTCACATCGACGCCGGAGGGCTTCAGGCGCTTTGCCGGCAGGGAACTAACGTTCGAAGCCGAGGCGGCTTCGCTCATTAACGCGGGGTCGCGCGACCGGGTGCGAGACGTATTCGTAAAGACGGGCCTGCCGCTTATCGCGGTCAGGCAGTCGGTTCGGGAACCGACCGCGCTTGTCGGCGACATACTGAGTTACATCGTGACGGTCGAGAACCTGACCGAGGAGACGGCGATCGACAGCGTTCTGCTGGTCGAGCACCTCTCGCCGGGTCTGGGTTACGCGGCGGGAAGTGACGGGCCATCCATAACAGGCAATATCCTCCGGTGGGATGTCGGCGCCCTCGAACCGGGCGAGAAACGTGAGATCGTGTTCAGGGCACGGGTCAAGGCCGGCCAGGAGATGGGGCGCCTGGTGAGTTCGGCGTTCGTGTTCGGCGTGACGGACCTGGGAGAGCGCATATCCGACGGCCCCGCGACGGCGGCGGTACAGATCGTCGAGGGGATATTCACCAGGCGGGGGATCATCTTCGGGAGCGTCTTCATCGACGGCGACGGCGACGGCAGAAGGGACGATACGGAGCGCGGCGTGCGGAACGTCTCGGTTTTCATCGAGGACGGGACATACGCCGTAACAGATTCGTCCGGCCTCTATTCGATTCCCGGTGTGGCCGAGGGGACGCACGTGGTGAGGATCGATCCAGCATCGTTTCCGGACTCGCTCATACCGGGAAGGGCACGGTACTTCGGGTACGGGGTGGCGGGAGAGCTTCTCGTCGACCTCGCGCCTTCGGGTAACCGCCGGGCCGACTTTCCCCTGACGTTTCCGGA
>DAOVFR010000056.1 GCA_030672805.1 Candidatus Krumholzibacteriota bacterium | reverse complement strand
CGGCGGTATCAGCCCCGCAGCGAACAGAGCGACGAACACCAGGTGGGGACCGGACTGTGGTATCAATCCGATGAGGCAGACGGCGGGCAGCAGGAACCACCTGCCCCGTATCGCCACCGTGGCGAGGTCCAAACTGAACCTGTCCATCAGGAGGTGAATCACTATCAGAGCACCGAGGGTCCACAGGAAGATCATCGGAAGATGCCTCCTGGCGATATGCTCCCAGAGATGTTCCTCGATGAAATGGTCGTGCGCGGTGCATACGATTGCCAGCGCGACGAGCGATGTGACGAGCAGCGTTACACGTATCCAGTTCCATCCTCCATGCCGGCGGCCCGGCTCCACCTCGCCGTGTTCATGCCCGGGAGGCCCGCTCTCGCCGTTGACGTGTGTATCGCCGGATGGCTCGCTTTCGGGGATATATCCGCCGGCATCCCCCCCGGCCTGTGCACCGCTTTCATGTTCCCCGCCCTCCTGAAGCGCCGCCGGATGATCGCGGCCGCCGGCATGCTCCCCGACAGCCGGAGCGATGCCTGGCGCCTCGCCGAGGTGGCCGTGTTCGAACCATCCTCCGATCACCGCAACGATCATGATGGTGAGAGCGATCGCCATTACCCCTCGGGCCGCGGTGCAGTTCCTCCACTGGACGAGGATCCCTCCAAGAGGAAAGTACCGTCCCTTGAACTCGTCATGGACCTCAAGCTCACAAAAGGCGGGCGAATCGGGACGCCCGAACCGGCCCAGCAGCAGATCGGTCAGTATACCGGTGAAGACGCCTAGCGCGAACAGTGCGGCCGTGAGGATCAGTGCAAACCGCGGCACCACGGCGAACATCACGAAGGCCTCGTCACCGCTCGTGGCAACCATCGCCGCGACGACCGCTCCGAGGCTGATCACCCCGTGCGAGTACATCGCCACGGCGGCAAACGGGCCGAGACACCCGGGCAGCGCTCCCATCGCCGCCGCGATCACGTACTGGCTCCACCTGCTCCGTGAAAGCCGGTTGTGCATCGTCCCGCTCGTAAGCACGTTGACGTACTCGATCACCATCATCATCACGGAGACAAAGCCGGCAATAAGAAACGAATTCTTCAGTACATCGAGCACCGTTCACTTCCCCGCTCGAAAAGCATAATGATTGATTATAACAAACACCGCGGGAAAACCATCAGGAAAACTCAGGGAAGGTTCCATGCGTCCGGGTCTTCGGATAACATCCGCCGCGGCTGTGCCCACGGGCGCAGTGCGGATCAATCGAGCAGGCGCCCGCGCTTGACCGATCCGTCCCCGTATCGCTTTACTATCTCGTCGACAGCACGTTCCGCCCGCTCCCACTTCTCTTCCGAAGGGCTCCCCGTTCCAAAGAGGTCCTGCTGAGCGGTCCCCCCGGCAGGCTCGAGATTCGATACACCCACCCCGACAAGCCGGACACTCTTCGTGAGTCTTTCCGCCGCGAGAAGCTTCACCGTCTCGCGGTAGATCGTCCCGCCGAGAAAGGTGGGCTTATCGAGAGTCACGCTCCTCGTGATCTGCCTGAAATCGGAGAACTTGAGCTTGAGTGTCACCGTTCTTCCCCGGAGGCTGTGTTTCCTGAGTCTTCGAGCGATTATCCCCGATTGCCGCAGTATATGTTTCTCCAGCACACCGTTATCATCCGTGTCTTCCGGCAGGGTCCGCTCGGAGCTGACGGACTTCGGTTCCGTGTACGGAACGACCGGCGAATCGTCGATGCCGTCGGCATTTCTAATGAGGCGTTCGCCGAACTTGCCGAACATCTCGCGAATCAGCTTCCCGGGGTAATTTCTTACGTCACCGAGATGTGTGATCCCGATCTTCTTCAGGCACTCCATCGTCCGTGTCCCGATACCGGGGACCTTGCCGATCGGGAGCCCGTCGATGAACCGGCGCACCTCCCCGGGGGATATGACCGTCAATCCGTCCGGCTTGTCCATGTCGGAAGCGATCTTTGCCAGGAACTTGCACGGTGCCATCCCGACCGAACAGGTAAGAGACGTCAGCTCCACGATCCGTTTCTTGATTCTCACGGCGAGGCGTTCAGGGTCGCCGAACAGCTTGCCCGTACCGGTGCAGTCCATGAAGGCCTCATCGACCGAGACCTGCTCGACGAGTGGGGAAAACTCACCGAGGCATCTCATCAAGTCGCGGGACACTTCACGGTAGCGTTCCATCCTGACCGGCAGGAAAACGCCGTCCGGACAGAGCCGTTTCGCCTGAAAGATCGGCATCGCAGAGTGAACACCGAACGCTCGTGCCTCGTAACCGGCGGCCGACACGACCCCCCGCCGCGAATCGCCGCCGACGATCACGGGCCTGCCCCTGAGCCCCGGATCGTCGAGCATCTCGACGGCAGCGAAGAATGCATCCATGTCGATGTGGGCGATCAGTCGCATCATCAGCCATTTCCGGCGATCTGTTCGAGAAGCCCGGTGAAGATGAAATGGTGGAACGGCAAAAAGAAATACCAGTACAGCCTGCCAAAAAGGCTCGTCGTGTGGTAATAGGGCGTAACCGAAACGATTCGTTCGGCCTCCGAATCCCGGATGGTGAACTCGAGCCATGCCTTGCCGGGGAGCTTCATCTCGGCCCGCAGCAGAAGCCGTTCGTTCCTCTGCATGTCCTCGACCCGCCAGAAATCAACGACATCGTTCACCTCGAGACCGGAATGATGCCTCCTGCCGCGCGACGTCCCGACACCGAGAAGCACCCTGTCCACGGCACCTCTCAACCGCCACATCCAGTTCCCGTGAAACCAGCCCTTCTTCCCACCGATCTCGCAGATCGACCTGTAGAGCGACGCGGCATCCCTGCACGTCGATATCGAGTACGTCGATGTGTAAATCGGAGCTCTACCCAGCTCGTCGAGCTTGATGGCGAGCTCGTGCGCGGGCGGATACGCATCGGACCACCTCGTATGGACACGATCCTGCTCCTCACGTGACAGCGCCCTGACGAACGCGACCCTGTACGGGATGGTCTCGAATGGCAGGTATTCCTTTATCGACTCATCCTGGCAGACCACCTCGTTCATCACCCCCTCCACAAGGCACCGTGTGATCGGGCCGGGAACGGGCGTGATGAGGCTCACCATGTAGGCGAACAGGTGTATTTGCATCCAGGGATACCCGATAATAATCCGTTTTTTTTGTAGAATCCCGGCAGCCGTCTCGACCATCTCGCGGTAGGTCAGAATGTCCCGCCCACCGATATCGAAATTCTTTCCCGCAGCCTCCGGGGTCTCCAGGACACCGACGAGGTATTTCACGACATCCCTGATCGAGATCGGCTGGCATCTGTTCCGTGCGAAAGGCGGGGCGAGAAAGACGGGAAGTTTCAGCACCAGGTGCTTGATGATCTCGTACGAGGCGCTCCCGGAGCCGATGATAACAGCGGCGCGAAGGATCGTTATCGGAACCGTCCCGCGTGCAAGCTCTTCTGCAACCTCCATGCGGCTTCTCAGGTGATCGGAGAGCTCGCTCCTGACATCGCCAAGCCCCCCGAGATAGATGATCCGCCGAAGGCCCTTTTCCTCCGCCGCCTTCCTGAAATTCGCCGCCGCTGTCATATCCGCCTTCGCGAACTCTCCCGGGCCGAGCAGCATCGAGTGAATCAGGTAATATGCTGCATCCACGCCATCGAGCGCCCTTCGCAGGCTTTCCATGTCAAGCGCGTCGGCGACCGCCACCTCGACGCCCGGCCACAGCCCCTCCCGTGCAGGCGCACATGCCCGCACCATTACCCTGACGCGGTACCCACGGGCGATCAGTTCCGGCACGAGGCGTCCGCCGATATAGCCGCAGGCGCCTGTAACGAGCACCGTACCAACGCCAGGGTCGGGGCATGACGACAGGTCGCCGCAGAAGAGTGCCTTTTTCTCCACGGCCGTGGAGAGCGATGCCGTATTGCACAATGCCCGGGTATCCATTGTCCGGTCCCGTTACGTCCCAACAGTACAATCACATGGTATTCAACGTTTACCCTACGACAGCCAGGGGGCGTTGTCAACATGACCGGCCGCCCGACGAGTCAGCTAAAGGGCATCAGCTAATTGATTGACCTGGAAGGCAAAATTTGTTACACTTCCATACACTTGAACCAAAGGCTTGATACAGGCCTTCTCATCAATCTTTCTTTTGTGATTTTACCGTAAGGGGGGACATCGGGAAAAGTTACTGCTAACGCATCCTCGTCATCACAAATGAGAAAGCCGACCGACTTCACACCGCGTCTGAAGATTGCGCTGTATATTGCCATAGGGGTACACATAGTACTGTGCCTTTCCCTGCACTACGAGTTTCTGAACCCGCTCTTCTACATCACGACACATGCGAAAGGCCAGGGAGGCGCTTTTTTCGGCATATACCAGGCCGGGGTGAACCTCTTCAACGGTGAGAGCATATATGCCAACTCAAGCTACAACCCCCCGAAAGAGGTCGTCGTTCCCTTCTATCATTTCTACCGGTACCTCCCCTTCACATCCTACGTCTCCGGCGTCGTCTCGAGGGTAATAGGTCCCCAGGCGGCATACTGGACCTGGATCGTGATCAACGAGCTGCTTCTTGCCACCTGTATCTTCCTGACCCTCAGGCTCAGAAAGGTATACGGAACGGCCGCAATCGTCGCCGCCATGTTCTGGCTGCTCTACTCACCGCTCTACATCGAGCTCTACATGGGGCAATTCTGTTTCACGATGACATTCTTCATCCTGCTCCTACTCTACCCGTACCTCAAGGAGGGGAAGCTCTCCGGGCTCGAAACCGCTGCTTCCTCTTCACTCCACGGCGCGCGGGAAACAAGCTCAGCCACGGCACTCCCGGGCGGTACGGGTACCGTTGCAGCCACGGTTCCATGCACTGCAGCGACGTCCGTTGCCATACCGCTCGCCGGCGGAATCCGCGCCTCGAGAACGGGCAAGATCCGTGATAATCTTTCACCGCTGTGCTGGATCCTGAGTCTTCTTCTCAAGAGCTTCACAGCACTCTACTCCCTCACACTGATCAGGATCGGCAGGAAGAAACTCGCCCTGGCGGGAATCTCAACGGTCGTCATAACGTCTGTACCATACTTCATGGCGCACCCCAATGACCTGCGCAAGTTCATCGCGCTCAACTTCAATCCACTGCCCAGTTACTCGATGGGTGGAAGTTTCGGCTTCGCCTCGTTGCTGAAGGATGGAGTGATGCGGCTCCTGCCGTCGCTCAACGGATCGAAGCTGCAGCTCGGGGCTCTCGACATCAGTTACGGCAACATACCGATCCTTCTCGTTCTCGGCTCCATCTTCCTCCTGACCCTCCTGCTGACCTTGGGAAAACGCGAAATCGACCCGCTGCGGAATATTGCCCTCTGGACACTCACGTTCTTCCTTGTGTTCAGGGACATCTGGGAATATCACTACGTGATGCTGATCCCGATCTTCGTCGGCTTCTACCTGAGAACGAGATCGAAATTCATTCTTGTCATGTTCGTCCTGCTCGCGCTTCCAACTCCATTCGCCCTGTACGATGTGCCGGGAAACAACAACCCGCAGGCCTTCTGGTCGACACCGCTTAGCCTGTTCCACCACTCGGTCAAGGCGGTGCCGACACTTCTCCTCTATCTCTGGATCGTGAAACGGGAATTGAAAGACCTGCCCGGTATCGGGACTTTCTTCTCCCCCCGGCGGATCCGCCTCACTTCGGACAGACCGTAGTTTTCACCGTTCGCGGCGATCCACGAAAATATTTGTCGAGATGAACCGGGACTCGATCTCCGCAACCAGGGCGAGCCCCCTCTCCGAGAAATGAAGGCCGTCACCGGTGAAGATGCCGCGGACGTCGCGCCTGCCGCTGATCAGCGAATCGAGATCGATGAGGAACCAGCCGGGGCGCTCGCCGGCGACCTCCCTGACGATCCCGTTGTACTCGGCGAGAAGCGCCAGCGATGCTTCCTTCGACACCGCGTAGTGACTCCGGACCACGTATTCGGGAACACCGAGTGAGTGATGCGAGCTCGGCTCGGTCACGAAGATCACAGGGATGCCTCTCCGGGAAAACTCCTCCCCGATCACGCGCAGGTTCGCCCTGAAACGATCGGCAGGTACTCGCGATACATCGAGCGGCACTGCCCGCCTACGGGCCGGGGTAACGAACTTCCGCATGAACTGGAGTGTCCGCCATCGCGAATAGACCGCTCTCAGCCCTTTGGCGAAACCGCCCGCCGGGATGACGATCCTCTTCTCCTCATCGGTCGAGCCGTATGCAAGCCAGCGGTCGTTCCAGCCGAACGAGACGACCGCAAGATCGGGCTCCAGCCCGTCCACGTACGATTGAACGACAACCTTCCCCTGGAAGCTCGTATAGCCGGGTGTCGCGAAGTTAAGGCATTCCGTCTCCGGCCGGCGCCCGCGGAGAATCATCTCCACCATGCCGGGAAACCCCTGGTACGTGCAGGAGTTTCCGATGTACAGGATCCGGTACGCCAACGCGGGTTTCGGAGTCCTCACCTCCCGCCCCCTGAACCCGTACGAGTTGACCCCCGGCTGTGAGGGGGAAAACCGCCAGAAGAGCTTCTCGTGGGGCTCGAACGCGGAGAACTGCGAAGGTCGGGGATATCCGAACTGGATCCCCGACTCGTAATGAAACCCCCTCAATCTCAGGTACGCCTCGGCCGGGACGACGATCAGGTTCAGGATCGAGAGAAGGAGAAAAAGCCTGAGGAACCGCCTGCGAGCACCGGTGCACGCGCTTACGGTCATCGTTCCGAGTACCAGCAGCGCCGTCCACAGGTAGCTCGCCGCGATGTTCGCCCTGATCGGCCGGTTCAGCGCGAGTGACGCGAGGACCAGCGCCGACACGAGAAACGAGCCGACAAAGATAAGTCTTGTCATTCTGAGTTCGTTCGATTCACTCATCTTTATCATCCTTTGCTTCGTTCGGCCGGCCGCTTTCACCCGGTCCGGCCTGGAATGGCTGCACCGTGACATACCCGAGAAAAACATCCGCAAGGGCGGCATGTCCCGCCGCCGTCAGGTGATCATAGTATATCTCTTCACCCCGCGCCTCGCGCAGGACGAATTCAGCCGTCGGGTCGATCAGGTCGATCCCGTGGGCGGCGCACAGTTCGTGAAGCCACCGGCCCCACGAGTCCTGCTCCCGAAGCGGCCTGTTCATTTCCGCTCCACGGGGAATGTAGAGAATCGAAAAGGACCGCCCGGCATCGATGACGTCATCCCGCCACGTGGTGATAACCTTCTCCGTGACGGCCCGCGCCTGCGCAATGAGGGAATCGGGCCAGCTCGAAGGGAGGTCGCCCTCCCCGGGTATCGCATCCTTCTCCGCCCTGGCAGCCATCCGTGCTTCTTCCCTCTGCACGGTCATCTGTATACCCTTTCCTTTCAGGAGCCTGAGCCTCGACTCGAGCGTGCTGAATACAAGGGAGTGGCTCTTCAGGAACTGCCATGACCTGTGCGGCCACCGGGCCTTGTGACCGTATCTCTCCCGGAAGGACCGGTCGATGCAAAGCGAATCTCCATCCAGGAACGGGTAGGGGACATGGTTATTACGCTTGACGACGGGAAGATTATCCCCCGGGTCGTTCTCGCAGAACACGTACACGACCCGGTCCAGGTCAAGCACTCCGGTCCAGCGTGTATGCTCGAGATACGACTGGAACGTGCTGTAACCCGGCATCGACACGGCTATGCATTCGACCGGCGGTGCTGCGCCCCGTGCGTTGATATTCGATTCGACTATACGATAATACGTCTTCTCCAGTGGAACCTGCCTCGCCTCGGTGAATGAATCCCCGAAGAAACCGATCCTCGTGATTCCGTCCCGTTTCACGATATCGTGCTCCGCGCCGAGATATCCCCATCGGTTCACCCGCCGCCTGATGCGGCCGCCGCGGTCGCCCTGGTAGATCAGGACCGAGTTCGGATAGAAGCGTCCACCGGTCAGATCGTCGTAGTAGAACGTGTGAAACCCAATGCCCGGTACGGGCACAATACGCAGTACCGCTTCGGCGGCGGCAAGACCGGCGATGATCGTGCCGGCTGCGAGGATAGCGTAAAACAGGAACCGTTTCCATGGCGACGGCACTGAAGATCCATCGTGTGTTGAAACATCATCGAACTGCGACATAACGCGTGTTCCCCGGTACTGCAGCATCTCTATATCGGCGGATCATTACAGAACAGTATACCATAAGCGGATAAGATGAAGTGGAGGTGAATCGTTCCGTCAGCACCCGCGGCAGAACCGGTATTACCCGTTGCCCGGCTCCACCTGCCTTCGGCCCATCATGCGAGCCCGAGCCGCCCGGTATATATATTCCCCCACCTGTCGGTAGCCTCGACGACTATACGGCGGGTTCCCGGTGAAGGAATCGCATAGAACAGGTGACCGGTAAGCACCGGATCGACCCATGCATACCTCTCAGGCAGTTTCTTGCCGAGGTAAAGCCGCTCGGCAAGGGGGTCCCAGCCGATTCCACGCTTCATCCCGCCCCGGCGCTCGCCGTCCTCGTACCAGACAACCTTCCACGCATCGTCGGCCGACCATACGTTTGCGATGAAATGACGCGTGCGGGCGCTGTCCGACCCGGGCGGATAGAGCCTCATCCCGTGGCCCGCATCCTTGCCCGTCGCCTTGTACCGCCACTGCAGCTCCCCGCCCTTCACCGTGTAAACGGCATAGCCGTTCGGCGTGCCGTCCTGGCATATGGGTCCGGTCCACCATGCACCGCACAGAGCGCCGCAGACATGGATATCGGCGCCGCCGTCGCGCAAGTACTCGCTCTCGTGCATGTGCCCGCAGACCGCATACGCCCGGAAAGGTTCGAGAAGCCTGTACAGCTGCTCCCTGTTCGCCACTACTGCCTTGTCGCCCGGCCGGGTCCTTCCGTAACGGGTATGCCGGCTCGTGTACGGCGGGATATGCATGAAGACGACGACCGTCCGTCCCTTTTCCACGAGAGCGAGATCAGCCCCGAGCCAGCCGAGCTGGTCATCGTCGATAAATCCTATATAGTCGCCGGTCCAGCAGATGTCGTCCAGGACCACGTAGTGTATCTCCCCCCTGTTGAACGAGTAGTAGGCCGGTCCGAAGTACCTCTCGAATGTCCTCGTCGACAACCGGTCGATAAGCGCCGCCGAATCGACATCGTGGTTTCCAAGCACCTGGAAGCACGGGAATCCCATCTCACGCACGGCCCGCTCGTATCCGGGGAAGAGCTCGAGGTTGCCGTACATGATGTCGCCGCAGGCCACCCCGAAAACGTGGGCCGGGGACAGGCGGGCGGCAGTCTCCCTCAGGTCCGGGACGGCCTCCCCGTGAAGACGCTCAACGTCTCCCTTGGTCCGTGTTTGCGGGTCGGCCATAAGGATGAACGCGTGCTCCAGATCCTGCCCCTTCATCGGTTCGAGGGTAAACCCGGTTTCCATCACTCCGCCGCTGTCCGGCCGGATGGGCCTGTACAGGCGGGCGGTCCCGGTCGGTTGCGTGGGGATCTCGTACCCCGCGGGGAGGGACACGTGGACGAACCGCCTCGATGAATCCGACGCCAGCTCGAACATGCCCTCACCGTCCGTCATCACCACGGACCGGCCGTCCGAGACACCAACCCTGGCGATTCCCATGCCGCCGGAGCTCACACACCCCCGTATCCTGAGCGGTTTTCCGGCCCCGAGTCCTCCAACGGTCGAAAGGATCGAACCGGCCGCGGTATGATCGGCGAGGAGGAGCGTCGCTGCCGCGCCGCCTAACCGTTCGAGAAACGTTCTCCTCGTCAGCACACACGCCTCTTTCCCTGTTCACCATTATTTCCCGGAACAGAACAGAATCGCATTGTAGACGAACCGGAAGTCATCTTCCGTCGCGTTCGCGGCGACGTGCGCATGCCCGGCGAATACGGCCGAGTAATATGTCTCCTCGAGGTAGGATATCGAAGTGCACCTGAGCGTGCTGAACGGATCGTTCCAGAGGAAAGCGGCGAACCTGGTGCTGTCATTCGTGACAATTGCCTGCCAATCGCCGGGATGGCCGATATCCCCGTCACCGTCCCAGTTCGCCGTGGTGAAGATCCCGTTTGACACGGTCGTGTAGGAGGAAATACCGACAAGAACCACTGCCCCCGGCTCGACGATATCGACCGAATCGGCATCCCCGGAAATAAAGTACTCCCCGGCGGAGATATTCCTCGAGAACCCGAGCAGCGGTGCGAGATCCTGGTGCGCGGAAGGGCCGAGGGAACTACCCGTCACGAACAGGCCGTGCCCCTGCATGACATACCAGATGAATGCCTCGATCTCCGTTTCCGTGTACGGCTGCCCGCCCGGATCCCCCGCCGAGCTGATGATCAGGAGATCGGCCCCCGAGAAAAGCAGTTCCATGTATGAAATATTCGTCCCCGCGAATGAGCCGAAATCGATCATGATCTCCTTGCTCCCGTACAGGTCCCATTCGGCGTTGAGATGATTCCAGAATGAAGACTCTCCGGTCCCGGTTGACCTCAGGACGACGGCCTTGACCGCATCACCGGTATAGCCCGGTGTCACCACGGTCACGAGAACGCTGTCGGCGGCCCGGCGGCCCGATCCATTCTCGGCTGTCACCGAGATGTAATACACACCCCCGGCATCCGGCGCGGTCCACACCGCTTCCGGCCCTTCACCCGAGAGTGCGCCTGCAGCCGCCGACCAGTGATAGGTCAGCAAGGTCCCGGCGGGATCGCTCGCCCGGCAGGTCACCGCCGCCGTCCTGTTCACGGCGACCGTTGGAGGAACAGCCTCCAGGCTCGATATGACGGGGCGGCCTCCCGGACCGCTCGAGTCATCGCACGCCTGGATCATAAGCACGGTCACAAATACCGGTGACAGTGCGCGTAAAGTGAAACGCACAAAACACCCCTATCCTGGAAAAGACGTGCCATCGCCCGGGCACTCATCGCAGCAGCGCCATCTTCCTGGTTTTAATAAATTCGCCGGCTTTCAGGCGGTAGAAATAGATGCCGCTCGCGACCTGCCTTCCACTGTTGTCATTTCCATTCCAGACCGCTTCGTGCCTGCCGGCGTCTCGTCTCTCATCGATCAGAACCCTCACAAGGCGGCCCGCCACGTCGTAGATCCCGAGCGACACATCCGTTGCTTCCCCGAGCGAGAAGGCTATCCGCGTGGAGGGATTGAACGGATTCGGAGAAGCCGGCCCCAATACCGTCTTGCCGCCGATATGAACGGGCCTGCGCCTTCTGCCGACGAACTTGACACAATCGGCAGCCAGGAACTCCGTTCCATCGATGAGTCTGCC